>JAMOMG010000056.1 GCA_027068695.1 Flavobacteriaceae bacterium | reverse complement strand
CCAAAATAATTAAAAATATAAGTTTATACGCAAGTATATTTTTAGTATTATCCTGCAATTCAAATGTGGTTTATGATCAATATAAACCTATTGAAAATCATCAGTGGCGTTCGGAAAGAAGTATTCATTTTATTGTTAGTAGTAGAGATACTATTTCTCTAAATAATGTGTTTATTAATATTAGAAATAATAAGGATTATGAGTTTAATTCAATATTTTTAATCACAAAAATGGAATTCCCTAGTGGAAACCAAGTAATAGACACATTAGAGTATGAAATGACAGACTCATATGGAAATTGGTTAGGGCAAGGATTTACTGATATTAAAGAAAATAAACTTTTTTATAAGGAAAATGTAGTGTTTCCTGAAAAAGGAGATTACAAATTTGATATTTATCAAGCAACTAGAAGTTCTAACGATATTGAAGGTAAAAAGCCTTTAAAAGGTATTACAGATGTAGGTTTAAGAATTGAAAAAGTAAAAAAATGAAGAAAAAAGAAAAGACTGATAATCAATTCTCAAAATATGTAAAGTGGTTTTGGATTACTGTTTTAGGTGGTGTTTTAACATTAGTATTCCTTTTTTTGTTAGCTTCTTGGGGCGTTTTTGGAACGCTTCCAACTTTTGAAGAGTTAGAAAATCCTGAACATAATTTAGCCTCAGAAGTTATTTCAATTGACGGAAAAACACTAGGTAAATATTTTAAGGAAAATAGAACGCCAGTAAAATTTAAAGACTTACCTGAAAATTTAGTAAATGCTTTAGTTGCAACAGAAGATGAACGATTTTATGAGCATTCTGGAATTGATTTTAAAGCCACTTTTAGAGCCATTGTAAAAATGGGAAAAGAAGGTGGAGGAAGTACTATCACACAGCAACTTGCAAAATTACTTTTTCACGGAGAAGGATCTAAAAATTTACCTGAAAGAATACTTCAAAAAGTTAAAGAATATGTGATTGCTGTTCGTTTAGAAAAACAATATACCAAACAAGAAATTTTAGCTATGTACCTAAACAAATACGATTTTTTAAATCAGGCAGTAGGTATTCGATCTGCATCTCGTATTTATTTTGGAAAAGAACCTAAAGAATTAACAATTCCTGAATCGGCAATGTTAGTAGGAATGCTAAAAAATGCCTCGTATTTCAATCCTTTAAGACAATCAAGAAAAAAATTAGTTAAAAACCGTAGAAATGTGGTTTTACATCAAATGTTTAAAAATCATTTTATTTCTGAAGTGCAAAAAGACTCACTTCAAAAATTAGATTTGGAATTAAATGTAAATAGAGAAGGCCATAGTGATGGTTATGCAACATATTTTCGTGAATATTTACGTGATTTCATGAAAAAATGGATAAAAAAGAACCCAAAACCTGATGGTACCTTTTATAATTTACATCGTGATGGACTTAAAATTTATGTAACTATAGATTCTCGTATGCAAAAATATGCTGAAGAAGCTATGAAAGAACATATGTCTAATTTACAAAGAGTATTTTTTAAAGAACAAAAGTACAATAGAACAGCTCCCTTTTATGATTTAGACAAAAAGCAAATTGCAAATACAATTGAACAAGCTATGAAGCGCTCTAATCGTTGGAAACGGATGAAAAGAAACGGAGCTTCCGTTAAAGAAATAAAAGCTTCATTTAATAAAAAATACGAAATGAAAGTCTTTTCTTGGAAAGGAGATATAGACACCATTATGTCTCCAAAAGACTCTATACGCTATTATAAATATTTTTTAAGGTCAGGTTTATTATCTATTGAACCACAATCAGGCCATATAAAAGCTTGGGTTGGAGGTATTAATTATAAACATTTTCAGTTTGACGCAGTTAAACAACAAAAAAGACAAGTAGGATCTACATTTAAACCATTTGTGTATGCAACAGCTATTAATCAGCTAAATTTATCTCCATGTGATAAATTCCCAAATACACCTTATACAATTCCGAAAGAAAAATACGGAATGCCTGAAGATTGGACACCTGTAAATTCTGGAAATAAATATGGAGGAGAATTAACGTTAAAACAAGCGTTGGCTGGCTCAGTAAATGTAATTACAGCTAAATTGATTGATATGGTAAACCCAAAAAATGTAGTGAGTTTGGCAAAAAGTGCAGGGATAGAAAGTGATATACCTGAAGTACCTGCAATAGCATTAGGATCTGTTGATTTATCATTGTATGAAATGCTGGGAGCCTATACAACTTTTGCAAATAAAGGCCTAAGAGTTGAGCCTATGATGCTATTGAAAATAGAAGATAAAAACGGGACTGTTTTAGAGCAGTTTATTCCAAACTCTAAAGAGGTTTTAAGTGAAGAATCAGCCTATGTTGTAATTAATTTATTAGAGGGTGTAACTGAAGCTGGCTCAGGAGTTCGTTTACGTACAAAATGGGGTAAATACCCTGATAATATCGCTACTGGTTATCCGTATGAATTTACAAACCCAATTGCTGGTAAAACAGGAACAACTCAAAACCAGTCTGATGGCTGGTTTATGGGTATTGTTCCTAATTTAGCAACAGGAGTTTGGGTAGGAGGTGAAGATAGATCTACTCACTTTGCAGGAATAATTAAAGGTCAGGGAGCTTCTATGGCCTTACCAATTTGGGCTTTGTACTATAAAAAGTTATATGCTGATAAAAGTTTGAATGTAAGTCAAGAAGAATTTGAAAAACCTGAAAATTTAAGTATTGATGTTAATTGTGATGATGCAACTGATGCAGATGAAAATTTGAAAAACACAATAGATGAAGATCCCGAATTTTAATATAAAGCTATTGTGAAACCCTTTTGGAAGCCATCAAAAAAAACCATTGAACAGAGCAACATTTATAAAATGATGCAACAATATGGTTTTAATAATTATCAAGATTTTTGGAAATGGTCAATTACCAACAAAGAGGTTTTTTGGGAGGCAACAACACAAAATTTAAGAATTAAACAAGAAAAGAAATTTACGTCAATAGTTGATATTTCTAAAGGGGTTGAAAATGCAGAATGGCTAAAAAATGCCAAACTAAATATTATTGATTCTTGTTTTCAAAATAAAGATAGTGCGATAGCCATAATATATAAGGAAGAAGGTAAAAAGCTCCAAAAAATTACTCAGGTAGAGTTATTAATTCTTGTTAATAGAATTGCCAATGGACTTTTTGAGCAGGGGTTAAAAACAGGAGATAAAATTGCCATAGATTTACCAATGACCTTAGAGGCTGTTGCAATTTATTTAGCAGCAATAAAAGCAGGAATGCCAGTTGTTACTATTGCAGATAGTTTTACACCAAACGAAATAGCAGTACGATTAAAAATTACACAACCTAAATTAATTTTCACTCAAGATATATTGCAACGAGCAGGGAAAGAACTACCACTTTTTTCAAAAGTAATTGAAGCAAAGGCTCCAAAAGCAGTTGTTTTAAAAGTATCAGATAAAAAAATTAATTTAAGAAATAAAGATATTTATTTTGATGATTTTTTGAGTTCAAAAAAGGATTTTAAAACAATAATTCAAAATCCAGATGCTATTATTACCATTTTGTTTTCATCAGGAACAACAGGAGAGCCAAAAGCAATTCCCTGGACACATACAACACCTATTAAAGGTGCTAGTGATGGTTATTACCATCAAGATATCCATAAAAACGATGTAGTTTGCTGGCCTACAAATTTAGGTTGGATGATGGGGCCCTGGTTGGTTTTTGCAGCACTTATTAATAAAGCAACAATAGCATTGTACTACGGAACTCCAACAGATAATGGGTTTGGTGAATTTGTGCAAAACGCAAAAGTAACTATGTTAGGAGTTATTCCAAGCTTTGTAAAGCATTGGAAAAACACTAAGTGTATGGAAAAGTTTGATTGGAATACGATAAAATGTTTCAGTTCTACTGGAGAAGTATCTAACCCCTCAGAAATGGAGTACTTAATGCAGTTGGCAAACAATAAGCCAGTCATTGAATATTGTGGTGGTACCGAAATAGGAGGAGGATACGTAACAAGTACTGTAGTGCAACCCAATATAGCTAGTACATTTTCAACACAAGCTTTAGGAGGAGAATTTGTTTTGTTAGACGAAAACAACAATAAATCAACCAAAGGAGAGCTATTTTTAATACCTCCAATTATGGGGCTGTCAAATACCTTATTAAATAGAAACCATTACGATGTTTATTATAAAGACGCTCCAAAATATCAGGGTAAAATATTGAGAAGACATGGAGACCAGCTTGAACAATTGGAAAATGGATATTTTAAAGCCCAGGGTAGAGTTGATGATGCCATGAACTTGGGAGGAATTAAAGTGAGTTCTGTACAAATAGAAGCAGTTTTAAATCGGCTAAATTTTATTAAAGAATCTGCTGCAATTGCGGTTTCACCTGAGGGAGGAGGGCCAAGTTTATTGGTTATTTACTATGTTGAAAATAAGAGTTTGATTACTGATAATGAAAGGTTACAAGAAGCGAAAAAGAGTATAAGAAATCAATTAAACCCATTATTTAAAGTAACAGATTTAGTTAAAATAGATGCATTACCTCGTACAGCTTCTAATAAAGTAATGCGAAGGAAATTAAGAGAGTTATACGAAAACAAATGAAAATAATATCATACAATGTAAACGGAATTAGAGCTGCTTTAAAAAAGGGGTTTATTGAATGGTTGCAGGCAGCAAACCCTGATGTTGTTTGTATTCAAGAAACAAAAGCACATAAAGAGCAATTAGATTTAAGTTTGTTTGAAGAAGCTGGATATCCATTTCATTATTGGTTTTCTGCTCAAAAAAAAGGGTATAGCAGTGTTGCTATTTTGTCTAAAATAAAACCAAAACATATTGAGTATGGAACGGGTATTGAAACAATGGACTTTGAGGGTAGAAATTTACGCGTAGATTTTGATGATTTTTCTGTCATGAGTTTGTATTTACCATCAGGAACCAATGATGCTCGTTTAGAATTCAAACTAAATTATATGGCTGAATTTCAGCAATATGTAAACAATTTAAAAAAAGAGATTCCAAATATTATTATTTGTGGAGATTACAATATTTGTCATACGGAAATTGATATACACAACCCAAAAGGATTAAAAAACACTTCAGGATTTTTACCAGTTGAACGTGAATGGATTGATCGTTTTATTAAAAGCGGTTTTATAGACTCTTTTAGATATTTAAATAAAGAACCATATCATTATTCTTGGTGGAGTTATAGAGCTAATGCAAGAAATAATAACAAGGGTTGGAGAATAGACTATAATATGGTTAGTGAACCTATGAAAGACAGAATTAAAAGAGCTTATATATTATCAGAAGCCAAACATTCTGATCATTGCCCGATAGTGGTTGAAATTGATTAATTAAAAAATATAATAGTACAATGTTGAGAAAAATAATAGTTTTATTCGTTATTTCAATTGCTTTAAATTCATGTGTTTCTAAAAAATTATATCAAGAATTAGATACAAAATATAGTAAGTTACAGGATTTAAACAGAACAGTAATTCAAGAAAAAGATAATTTATTAACTTCAAAAAAACAGCTAGAAGAAACTTTAGAAAAGTTAGAATTAGCACATACGGAACTTTCAACTCAAAAAGAGATTTTAGATGATGAATATATTTCTCTAAAAAATAAATACAATAATTTAGATGAATCCTACGAACTACTTTCGGCTCAAAGTTCAAAAGAATTAGCAACACAATCTAAAAAAAATAAAGAGTTGTTAACCCAACTCGAAGAAAAAGAAAAAAAATTGGCTACAGAAAGTAATCGATTAGAAAAATTACAAAAAGAGTTAAATTTACGTGCTAAACAAATTGATGAACTTCAAAGGTTAATAGATGCAAAAGAAGCTAAAATGCAACAATTAAAAAATGCAATTTCTAATGCACTGCACAATTTTGAAGGAAAAGGATTAACGGTAGTTCATAAAAACGGAAAAATTTATGTTTCTATGGAAAATAAATTGCTATTTAATTCGGGCAGTTGGGCTGTAGGGGTTCAAGGTAAAAAAGCAGTTAAACAATTAGCAAGTGTATTGTCTAAAAACAAAGATATTCAGGTATTGATTGAAGGACATACAGATGATGTTCCATATAAAGGAACCACATTAATTGACAACTGGGATTTATCGGTAAAACGAGCAACGGCAATTGTTAGAATTTTAGAAAATAACAGTGTAAATCCAACTCAAATTACTGCGGCAGGAAGAAGTAAATTTATGCCAATAGACACGAATAAAACACCAGAAGGAAAAGCTAAAAACAGAAGAATTGAAATTATTTTAGCACCAAATTTTGATGAAATTTCAAAACTTTTAAATGAATAAATTAATATATATCAGCTTATTTTGTTTTAGCCTTGGTTTTTCTCAAACAAAAACAGATACTTTAAAAGTTCAAGAAATTCAGGATACAAAAGAATTATTTTCAACTTCAGATACACTATTTTCTAAAAAAGCAGATTCTGTAACATTTAAAATAGATAAAGAGGCAACATTAATAGATAGTTTGTGGTTAAATGAATTGATAAAATCACCACTGTATGACACTATTCAATATGTTTTAAAAGACGATGAAATTTTACTTACAGAATTAGAAGAATTACCTACAGATTTGTTAAAAGAAAGATTGAAAATTTTAGATAGCAAAACACCATTTCATATTGAGTACAATAAAAATTTAGAACAAGTTATTAGAACGTACTTAAAAAGACGAAAATCGGCTTTTTCTGCCTTAATGGAAAGGGCACGTTTTTACTTTCCAATGTTTGAAGAACAATTAGATAAATATGATGTACCACTAGAAATAAAATATTTAGCAATTGTAGAATCAGCGCTAAAACCAAGAGCTCGTTCAAGAGTTGGAGCAACGGGATTGTGGCAATTTATGTACCAAACAGGTAAACAATTTGGATTAAATGTAAGTTCATATGTTGATGAACGTTCAGACCCTTATCGGGCAACAGAAGCAGCATGCAAGTATTTATCAAGCTTATATAATATCTTTGGAGATTGGGATTTGGCCTTGGCAGCATATAATTCAGGCCCAGGAAATGTAACAAAAGCAATAAGACGCTCAGGAGGAAGTACAAATTATTGGAATATTAGGCATAATCTACCACGTGAAACGGCGGGGTATGTACCTGCATTTTACGCTACATTATATATTTTTGAATATGCCAATGAGCATAACATTAAAGCAAGAGAAAGTGCTATAAATTATTTTGAAACAGACACTGTACAAATAAAAAGACAATTAACTTTTGAACAAATTTATGAAACATTGAATGTTGATATTGAGGTGCTTCAGTTTTTAAACCCACAGTATAAGTTAGATATTATCCCGTATATAAAAGGAAAAAATTACACACTTACTTTACCGGTAAAAGATATAGGAAGTTTTGTGAGTAATGAACAACAAATTTATGCTTTTGCAAATGCTGAAGAGGCAAAAAGAGAAAAGCCACTTCCAAAGTATTTTGAAATGAATGATAGAATAAGATACCGAGTTAGAAGTGGTGATTATTTGGGGAAAATAGCTGAAAAATATGGCGTTTCTGTTTCAAAAATTAAGCGATGGAACAATTTAAGAAGCACACGGTTACGTATTGGTCAACGGTTAACAATTTATCCAAGAAAATTAAATATTGTTTCTAATTCAAAATCTATCAAAAAAACACACAAAAAATCGCTTCCTAAAGGTGAATTTAATACGTATATTGTAAAATCTGGAGATTCGTTATGGTTAATTGCTCAAAAGTTTGCAAATGTTTCAGTGCAAAATATTAAAGATTGGAACAATATTTGGAGTGTTAAGAACTTAAAACCAGGAACCAAATTAAAAATATTTAAAAAATAAGATGAAAAAATTAGGAATTCTTTTAGTGATAGTTTCTTTTATAATTTCTTGTGATTCGAGAAATAACCAAAAAGTATTAAAGGAAGCAAATGGTAGAATAAACAATTTACTTGTTGTAATGAAAAATAGTGAATGGCAAGGCAAATTAGGTGATGAATTACGTAAAATTATTGCAGAGCCGGTAGTTGGTCTACCTCAGCCAGAACCACAATTTGAAGTTTCTCAAGTACCACCAGAGAGTTTTGGGAGGATGTTTAAAGCAAGTAGAAATGTATTAGAAATAGGGGTTTCCGATAAAAATTCATTTACTATAAGTACTGATGTTTATGCTTCACCCCAAAAAATAATTACTATTATTGGTAAAAGTGAAAAAGAGCTGATAAATGAAATTCAAAAAAACAGCAAAAAAATTATTTCAGAGTTTAAAAAATCCGATTTAAGATCGGTTCAAAGAAAAATTCTTAAAAAATATTGGGATCCATCAAAAATTAAAACGTTTGAAAAGCAAGGATATTCTTTAAAAATACCTCGTACATATAATAAAGTTGAAGATAATGGTGATTTTATTTGGTATCGTTATCATTTATTTGGAGGAAATAGTATGGAGTTAATTTCTTATACAGTACCAATTACATCAGAAGATGATGAAAATGGGAATAATATTGTGGCAATTAGAGATTCAATAGGGAAAAAATATATGCCTGGAGAGATTGAAAATTCATATATGATTACAGAGAAAGCTTATACGCCTCATATTTTTGAAGTAAAATTAGATGGTAAAAAAGCATTTGAAACTAGAGGTAAATGGGAAGTAAAAGGGGTTTATATGGCAGGCCCTTTTCTAAGTTACACAGTTGTTGATAAGCCAAATAACAGATTAGTGGTGGTTGAAGGTTTAACGTATGCTCCCTCAATTAATAAACGAGATTATATGTTTGAGTTAGAAGCAATCTTAAAAACACTGAAAATAAATTAAAATCGTACAAAAACATAACCTTTGGTAGTTTTTCTATAGTGTTTACCATTCCACTTGTAGTATTGGTGCCCGTTTATATATACTATTTTGTGTGCTCTGGGTATTTTTTTAACAACCACAACATTTGTAGGCCTTGGCCTTACGGTTGTTACACATGATGTTAACACAAAGGCATAAAATAATAAAAATATAAATGAAAAAGTAGCTTTCATAACTATTAATTTTAATGATTTAGTTATAAGACTACTTTAAATAATAAAGGTTTAATTTCTATTATTTTTCTTTCTTTGTCCAGCTATCACGTAAAGGAACCGTTCTATTAAAAACCAATTTATTTTTCGAAGTGTCCTTGTCAACACAAAAATACCCTAAGCGCTGAAATTGAAACCTATCTAAAATATTAGCATTTTTTAAACTTGGTTCTACAAAAGCATCAATTACCTGTAGAGAATTGGGGTTTATAAATTCTTTAAAATCTTTATCCTTATGTCCGTCTGGAGCTTCGTCTGTAAATAATCTGTCATAAACTCTAACCTCGGCTTTTATTGCATGTTTAATAGAAACCCAGTGTAATGTGCCTTTAACTTTGCGTTTACTAGCTTCAGAACCACTACCACTTCTGCTGTCTTCATCGTAAGTACAGTGAATTTCAGTAACCTCACCATTTTCATCTTTCAAACAACTTTCAGCTTTAATAATATAAGCATTTTTAAGCCTTACCTCTTTACCTAATTTTAATCGAAAGAATTTTTTATTAGCTTCTTCTCTAAAATCCTCTTTTTCAATGTATATTTCACGAGAAAAAGGGACTGCTCTACTACCAAAACCTTCTTCGTAATCATTATAACTGGCTTCTAAAAATTCCTCTTTTCCTTCAGGATAATTGGTAATTACAACTTTTACAGGATTTAAAACAGCCATTACACGTGGAGCTGTTGTATTCAAATCATCTTTAATACAATATTCTAATAAAGCAACGTCAGTAACATTGTCTCTTTTTGAAATACCTGCAGTATCACTAAAATTT
Source organism: Flavobacteriaceae bacterium (assembly GCA_027068695.1). Next base: position 6,535 of record JAMOMG010000056.1, on the reverse strand, counting down.
CGAATAGATGCGGGTGTGTAACCTCTTCTTCGTAAACCTGAAATTGTAGGCATACGAGGGTCATCCCAACCAGTAACAATACCTTCTTCAACCAATTGTAATAATTTTCGCTTACTCATTACAGTATAGCTTAAATTTCTACGGGCAAACTCTCTTTGTTTTGGTTTCAACTTTGTAGGGTCATACACTTGTTCAACATACCAATCGTATAAATCTCTATGACTTTTAAATTCGAGTGTACAAATAGAGTGTGAAATTTGTTCAATATAATCTGATTCTCCGTGTGTCCAGTCGTACATAGGGTAAATACACCAGTCATTTCCTGTTCTGTGATGGTGTTTTTTAAGAATTCTATACATAATAGGATCTCGCATATGCATATTTACATGCTTCATATCAATTTTTGCACGGAGCACATGAGAACCTTCAGCAAGTTTTCCATTTTTCATTTGCAAAAATAAATCTAAATTTTCTTCAATAGGTCTATTGCGATTTGGGCTATTAGTTCCCACTTCAGTTGGCGTCCCTTTTTGAATAGCCATTTCTTCAGAAGTTTGATTATCTACATAAGCTTTTCCTTCCTTAATTAATTCAACTGCCCAATCATACAATTGTTGAAAATAATTAGAAGAATATAGTTCTTTATCCCATTTAAAACCTAACCAGCTAATATCATGTTTAATAGCGTCAACATATTCTTGTTCTTCTTTGGCTGGGTTGGTATCGTCAAAACGTAAATTTACAGGAGCATTGTATTTTAATCCCAATCCAAAGTTTAGGCAAATTGATGCCGCATGACCAATATGCAAATAACCATTTGGCTCAGGCGGAAATCTAAAACGTAGTTTTTCTTTTGGTAAACCATTTGCTAAATCTTCTTCAATAATTTGCTCTAAAAAATTTAACGACTTTTTCTCTTCATTCATAATAAAACGGATAAGCTGCAAAATTATTGATTTTTTTTTGCAATACAACTATAAAATACTTGTCATTGCCTAAGTATTGGGAATTTTAAAAAGAACATTGGTAGTATTTAAATATCAAAAACAACTTATCTTTGTTTAAAATATTTTAATATGGGGATAATAAAAATAAAAAATATTAGAATTTATGCTTATCATGGTTGTTTGGTTGAAGAGGGAAAAATAGGCTCAGATTATAGAGTAGATGTATCTGTAAAAGCAGATTTATCAAAGTCAGCTAAAACAGATAATCTTTCAGATACGGTAGATTATGTATATTTAAATAAAATAGTAAAACAAGAAATGGCTATTCGTTCAAAATTGTTAGAAGAAGTAGCTAAACGTATATTAAATAGAATTTTAGATGAAATACCTTTGGCGTTAAAAGCAACTATAGCTGTTTCAAAATTAAACCCTCCAATTGGGGGTAATGTGGCTATGGTAACTATAGAAATGACTAAAAGCAGAGGTAAAAGTTAAATATAAAAATAATGTAGTAAAAAATGGTTTAAGTATTAAATTAACTTACAATAATTAAAAAAATACTTGCCAACAAATTAAAAATACTTAAATTTGCAATCCAAATAAGGCGTCGTGGCCGAGTGGCTAGGCTGGGCTCTGCAAAAGCTCCTACAGCGGTTCGAATCCGCTCGATGCCTCAAAAAAACCTAAGTGAAAACTTAGGTTTTTGCTTTTCTTTAACATTTTCTTAAGTAGAAAATCATGTATCTTTGCATATATAAATTTGTATATGAAAATTTACCCTATTGAAACAGGTAACTTTAAGTTAGATGGTGGAGCGATGTTTGGAGTAGTACCTAAAGTTTTATGGCAGCGGACAAATCCTGCCGATAGCAATAATTTAATTGATATGAGTTTAAGAACCATGCTTATTGAAGATGGTAACAGGCTTATTTTAATTGATACTGGAGTTGGAAATAAACAATCAGATAAATTTTTTAGCTATTATTATATGTTTGGAGATTTTTCTTTAGACTCTTCGTTGGCTAAACATGGTTTTCATAGAGATGATATTACAGATATATTTTTAACACACTTGCATTTTGATCACTGTGGAGGAAGTATTCAATGGAATAAAAACCATACAGGTTATGAACCAGCATTTAAAAATGCAAAATTTTGGAGTAACAAAAATCATTGGAAATGGGCTACAGAACCTAATCCAAGAGAAAAAGCTTCTTTTTTAAAAGAAAATATTAACCCTATTGAAGCGAGTGGACAGTTGAATTTTTTAGATATTCCTTCTGAGAATTTTGCAACAGATACAGAATTAGGATTTAATATCTTATTTGCAGATGGTCATACAGAAAAACAAATGATACCTCACATACAATACAAAGGTAAAACAATTGTATTTGTAGCAGATTTATTACCTACAGTTGGGCACATCCCACTACCATACGTTATGGGTTATGATACGCGCCCTTTATTGACGATGGATGAAAAATCAAAATTTTTAAATAAAGCTGCTAACAATAATTACCTCTTGTTTTTTGAACATGATGCAACAAATGAATTATGTACAGTAAAACAAACTGAAAAAGGGGTTCGATTAGATAAAACATATAAATTTAGCGAAGTATTTAATTAAATAATAAATAGAAATGAGAATATTTAAACCAATGTTTGTAGCGGTTCTTGCAACTGTTACCTTAGTTAGTTGTGGTTCTATAAAAAATTTAGAGGTGCCAACTATGGATACGACTGTTAATATTGAACCAAAAAAAGGTGCAATAAATGAAGAGCAATTTAATCAATGGGCACATGCCGATTTAGTATCGGATACCATACCAGGAATAAGTTTAGATAAGGCATATAAATTTTTAGAAGGCAAAACAGGTGTACCTGTTGTTGTAGCTGTAATTGATTCAGGGATTGATATTGAACATGAAGATTTAAAAGATGAAGTTTGGACAAACCCTAAGGAAATTGCAGGAAATAAAATTGATGACGATAAAAACGGGTATGTTGATGATATACATGGTTGGAATTTTTTAGGAGGTAACGGTGTTGCGGCTCCTGAACAATTAGAGATTACACGTATTGTAGCAAAATTAAATCCTCGTTTTAAAGGAAAAACAATTGATGATATTGATGATGATGAAAAAGTAGAGTTTGAAAAATACCAAAAATACTTAAAAGCATACGAAGCTTCTTCTAGCAAACATTTTAAAACAATGAATCGTTTAGTTCAAATAGGAGAAAACTTTGCAGCCATTAAAAAGTTCTTAGGAAAAGACAATTTTACTATAGAAGATTTGCAAGCCATTAAAACTGAAGACCAAAAATTACAAGCCCAAATAGGCGATATTTTAGGTTTGATGTCAAGAGGATTGGATGAAAAAGCATATTTAGAATATTATGAAACTCAAAAGAAAAATAAGAACTATGATTTCAATTTTGATGGAAGAGCAATTGTAGGAGATAACCCAACAGATATTAATGACACAAATTATGGAAATCCTTATGTAATAGGTTCTGTAGAAGATGAATCTCATGGAACGCATGTTTCAGGTATTATTTTGGCCACACGTAATAATGGTATTGGTATGAATGGCGTTGCAACAAACGTAAAATTAATGTCTGTAAGAGCTGTTCCTGACGGTGATGAACGAGATAAAGATGTTGCTTTAGCAATTAGATATGCTGTTGATAATGGAGCTAAAGTTATAAATATGAGTTTTGGAAAAAGTTTTTCTCCATACAGAAATTGGGTTTTTGATGCTATAAAATATGCTGAAAAACACGATGTTTTATTAGTTCATGCCGCGGGAAATGACAATAAAGATATTGATGTAAAAGATAACTGGCCAAATGATTCTTCTGATAAAATTAATGAATTTGCTGATAATGTTTTAACCGTTGGAGCAATGAGTATTAATTATAATGAAAAGTTACCAGCAACGTTTAGTAACTATGGTCAAAAAAATGTAGATATTTTTGCGCCGGGAGTACAAATATATTCTACCATACCCCAAAACAATTATGCAAAATATAGTGGAACATCTATGGCATCACCAGAAACAGCAGGTGTAGCTGCATTAATTAGATCTTATTATCCTCAATTGTCTGCAAGTCAGGTAAAACATATTATTATGAATTCAGGGACAAAATTAAATATGAAAGTATTTAAACCAACAAGTAGGGGACAAGAACCTGAATTGGTCGATTTCTCAACATTATCAGTTACAGGAAGAATTGTAAATGCTTATAATGCATTGGTTTTAGCAGATAGAATGGTAAATAAAAGATAAAAATTATAATTTTCTGTTAAAAAGCACGCTCATTAATGAGTGTGCTTTTTTGTTTGAAAGAGTTATGTTTATATTGCAAACTCAAAAAACGAATAACATGAACAAAGTACTTATTTTTCTATTCTCAATTACTTCAATAATAACATTTTCACAAAATAACACCTCATATTGGCAACAAAAAGTTGATTATAAAATGGATGTAGATGTGGATGTTGAAAATTATCAATACAATGGAACTCAAAAGCTAGTATATACAAATAATTCACCCGATGTATTGAAAAAAGTATTTTACCATTTGTATTATAATGCGTTTCAACCTGGTAGTGAGATGGATGCTAGATTGCAAGAAATTGTAGATCCAGACGGAAGAATGGTAAATAACATTGGAACCAAAGAAAATCCAAAATACGAAAGTAGAATTGCAAAATTAAAACCAAATGAAATAGGTTATTTAAAAGTACTTTCATTAACACAAAATAATAAGAAAGTTAAATACAAAGTAATAGGAACTGTTTTAGAAGTTATCTTAAATAAGCCAATTAATCCAGGAGAAAAAGCAACTTTTGATATGAGTTTTAAAGGACAACTGCCAGTACATATTAGAAGAGCAGGAAGGAACAATAAGGATGGAGTAGCTTTATCTATGGCACAATGGTATCCAAAAATGGCTGAATACGATTTTGAAGGTTGGCATGCAGATGCTTACATAGCAAGAGAATTTCATGGTGTTTGGGGTAATTTTGATGTAACAATTCATATAGACAGAACATATACTATTGGAGGTACAGGATACCTTCAAAATCCTCAAGAAATAGGTCATGGATATGAAGATAAAACGCAAAAACTTAAAGTTGCAAAAGGAGAAAAATTAACTTGGCATTTTATTGCACCAAATGTGCATGATTTTACTTGGGCAGCAGATCCAAACTACACTCATGATATTCTTAAAATGGATAATGGAGTGATCCTTCATTTTCTATATAAAAATGATAAAAAATATACCAAAGCTTGGAAGGAAATTCAACCGTTTACTGTAAAAGCAATGGAATATTACAACAAAAATATAGGTGATTATCCTTGGAAACAATATTCTGTAATTCAAGGTGGAGATGGAGGTATGGAATACTCAATGTGTACTTTGGTCGCTGGCGGTGAAACCTTTAATAGTATTGCTGGAACCGTATTTCACGAATTAGCACACGAATGGTTTCAACAGGTTTTAGCAACAAATGAAAGTGAACATTCATGGATGGATGAAGGATTTACAAGCTACATTTCATCTATGGCTTCAGATAAAATTTTAAGAGGAGGAGACGGAAAACCATCCGCAAGAAATTATAGAGGGTATTTTTATTCGGTTAAATCTGGAATTCAAGAGCCTTTAACTACTCATGCTGATAGATTTAATACAAATGCTGCATTTAGCATAGGTAGTTATACAAAAGGAAGTATGTTTTTAACACAATTAAATTACATTATTGGAGAAGAAAATGTAAAAAAAATACTTAAAAAATATTTTAATGACTTTAAATTTAAACACCCAACGCCTAATGATTTTAAAAGAGTGGCTGAAAAGGTGTCAGGAATACAGTTAGGTTGGTTTTTAAATGAATGGATAGAAACAACACATACCATTGATTACGCGATTGTTAAAGTTGAAAATAAAAATATTACCTTAGCACGGGTTGGTCAAATGCCTATGCCTATTGATGTAACTGTTACTTATATTGATGGTAGTCATAAAAACTTTAACATTCCTTTACGTATGATGTTAGGTAGAAAAACAACCAATGCAACGATATTAAAAGATTGGGCCTGGGCTTATCCAACATACACTTTTGCTACTTCAAAAGAAGTTAAATCTGTTGAAATAGATCCATCTCAGTTAATGGCAGACATAGACAGGAGTAATAATAAATTTGAAAAAGAATAAAGCAATAAAAGGATTTTTTACTTAATTTCAGCTATTCCCCAGTAATTATAACTAGCAGGTTTCCAGCCGGGAAGATACATGGTTTCTAGTTTTTTAATAGTAAAACCATTATTTTCAATAAGCGTTGGAATATTCCTATTCAAATTACAACCTCCTCCAATGCGTTTCCAAAAGGGATTAACAATGTTCTGGTATTTTTGTATTCCTTTTTCAGGAGCTTTTCCATGTTCACAAAATAAGAGTTTGCCAGTTGGTTTTAAAACTCTTCTTATCTCCAAAAAAGCCTTATTCAAATCTGGGATTGTACACATTGTGTAAGTCATTACTACAGTGTCAAAATGGTTATCAGCTAAAGGAATATTTTC
>JAMOMG010000055.1 GCA_027068695.1 Flavobacteriaceae bacterium | reverse complement strand
AATAAGTGATCTACATCAATAAGCATCGTTAAAATAAAGATAATCCAAACTTTTTTCCAATTCTTTCTAAAAAATAAATATGCAATAGCACCGGGTAATAAAAAGTGCATTCCGTAGTGTATTATAAATCGTATAATTTCCAAACTTAAAGTTTTACAGTTTGACTTTCTAAGTAATTTAAAGTATTTGGACCTTCCATAAAAAGCAAGTCTAAAATACTTAAATTAGAAATAAAGCCATGATTTGTACCAAATACTTGAAAATATCTTTCTAAATTATAAGATTTATTATTTTTAGCTAATGCTAAATTTCGTAAATCTAAATAATTAGGCTCTTTATTGAATTCAGTTGTTTTTAATACCGGAATTTCTAGTTGTAAGGCTTTCATCACAAATTGATGACACTTTAAATTCAAATCTAACAAAAATGTTGTTTTTCTTTCAAAAATGGGAAGTAAATCATCAATGTAAAATTCAAAAAAAGGAGAAGAACTATACGCTGTTTGTAATGTTTTTAGATGAAGTTTTTGCCAATCATATTTAGAATCAATTTTAACATCTTTTGTTTTTTGTTTATTCTCTTTACTGTGTTGTATAGGAACATTTAGTAGGTGTTTTCCAGAAGCAGTATAAATATAACAACGATTTCTATAAGTTTGTTTTTGAAAATTATCTTCTATTTCAAATAGAATTTTGTTCGATTTCACCATAGCAACGTATTGTATTATTGGTGAAAAATAAGTTGGTTGTAGTAAAACCATAAACAATAGAACAAAAATTAAATCTAAATTAGAACTGAATATTAACCTTCTTCTTTTTTACGTTTTCTATAAGAACTATATCCAAACCAAAGAACAAGAATTCCTAAGAAATAATATAAATAAGAAACTGGTTTGCCACTTCCATGAACAGTTGTAAAAACACGTTCCCATCTAATTTTATTTGCAATGCCTTTTGCATTACTATCCCAGCTAAACCAAATAAAAACAGGTTTACCAACTACGTGGTCAAAAGGAACATAACCCCAATAACGAGCATCTTCAGAATTATGCCTGTTGTCACCCATCATCCAGTAATAATTTTGTTTAAAGGTGTATGTAGTTGCTAATTTTCCATTGATATAAATTTCATCTCCATTAACTGTTAAATTATTATTTTCATAAACCTCAATAATTCGCTTGTAAAATGGCAATGATTTTGTGTTTAATTCAACCGTTTTACCTACTTCAGGAATATAAATTGGTCCAAAATTATCTCGTGACCATTTGTATTGTTTATTGTGTGGAAATAAAGTTGAATCGTAATTTCCTTTAGGTGTAATATCTTTAATTACACTAACAATATATGGGTTGTTTCTAAGCTTCTGAGCATTTTTATCGGTTAAATTTACATAGTACTCTCCATTTTGGCCACCACCTAATTCCGTAGAACCATATCTAGTCATCAAACTTTGAGGGTTAAACCCATCTTTGGCTGTTACAGTATTAAAATATTGTGGTTTTGCTCTATCTGGTAGCTGTGTTTGTTTACCGTTAATAAAAATATAACCATCTTTAATTTCTAACGAATCTCCCGGTATACCAACACAACGTTTTACATAATTTGATTTTTTATCAATGGGTTTGTCAACATGAATTTTAGAGCGATCTCTAAAAAAGCGAACGGTATCTGTAGGCCAGTTAAAAACAACAATTTCGTTTCTTTTAATATCTTGAAACCCCGGTAATCTGAAATAAGGTAGCTGGGGTTTTTTTAAATAAGATTTTGCTTTGATGAAAGGAAGTGAGTCATGAACCATTGGAGCTGCAATTACCGTCATAGGAGTTCGGGCACCGTAGTGAAATTTACTTACAAAAAGAAAGTCGCCAACTAATAATGATTTTTCCAGTGATGATGTTGGAATGGTATAAGGTTGCATAAAATAAGTATGTACTAATGTTGCTGCAACAATTGCAAAGACAATAGAGCTGACCCATTCACCTAACTCAGTTCTAGATTTTAAACTTCTATCTTCAATATATTTAACATTTGTTAAGTAATTTAGATAATAGGTATAAAAACCTAGCGTTAAAACAGCTAAAAAGGAATCAATTGTTGAGTTTTTGCCGAAACTTCTAATTGTTTCAATCCAAATTACTGGAAACATCAATAAATTTATAATGGGTATAAACAATAAAATCACCCACCAAGTAGGTCTTTTTATTATTTTCATTAATACAATTGCATTATAGATAGGAATTATTGCTTCCCAAGCTTTTCTACCTGCTTTTGTGTATAATTTCCAAGTTCCTAAAAAGTGAATTACTTGAATTATTAGAAAAAATATAAACCATTGAGTCATTGTCATAATTAGTAATTTTTAATATTATTTTAAGCCTAAAACATCTTTCATTGTAAAAACACCGGTTTTATCAATCAGCCATTCGGCGGCAACTATTGCTCCTAAGGCAAATCCATCTCTGTTGTGTGCTGTGTGTTTTATTTCAATTGTATCTTCTGCTGATTCATATTTAATTGAATGAGTTCCAGGAACATCAGGAATACGTTTAGATACTATAGGTATTTCGTTTTTATTATTTGTTACATTTAAAGACCAATTTTCTTTAGAGCTATGTTTTAAAATGTCTTCAGCTAATGTTATTGCAGTACCACTTGGTTTGTCAAGTTTTTTAGTATGATGAATTTCTTCTATTGATACTTGGTAGTTGTTTAAATGAGCTATTATTTCGGCTAGATATTCATTCAATTTAAAGAAAATATTAACACCTAAACTAAAATTAGAGGCATAAATAAAACTACCTTTTTTTTTCTTGCAAAGCGTAGTAATATCATTAAATTTGTCTAACCACCCAGTAGTTCCACTAACTATAGGAATATTGTTGTTTAAGCAGTTTGAAATATTGTTAAAAGCTACTGAGGGAATGCTAAAATCTATTGCAACATCAGCCAAAGTGATGTCATAGTCAACATTGTTTTTATCAATTTTTAATACAATTTCATGCCCTTTTTGTAAAGCAATTTGTTCAATTGTTTTACCCATTCTTCCATAACCTAACAAAGCTATTTTCATTATTAAAAATTAAAATTAATTTGTGCACCAACTATTGCCCTTTGGTTTATAGAGTTTTTAATTAACCTAGGACTTATAGTTAAATTATTATCCACATTGTGTTGTAATAAGTGTGCATTGGTACTAGCTTCAATAACTTGTAAAGCATACAAAGCAACGGTTACCAATAATGATAAATCTCTATCTTTTTTGTATCCTTTTTGTGCAGTTATAAGTGCTTCTTCTGATAATAAAATATTTCCATCCAATCCATCAAATTCATGAGGTTTTCCATCTTTCATTAACTTAAAAGCTGTTCTTGCCCTATTGTAATTAGTATTATTTACACTATAAAAATAAATACCAGTCCCTAATGCTGCATAAACGATTGGAATCTTCCAATATTTTTTGTTGTATGCCTGTCCCAATCCTGGGAAAATTGCTGAATAAAATGCAGCTCTTGAAGGGGAAAGTGGATTGTAAACATTTGAGTTGCTAAACACGGTATCTTTAACTTTTAGCAAACTATTTTCTTGAGAAAAACAATGAGCAATAGTTAAAGAAGTTATAAAAATAAATATGAATAACTGTTTATAAAACACTATTGTAATAATTTTTTAATTCTATTAAAATCTTCTTCTGAATGAAAAG
>JAMOMG010000054.1 GCA_027068695.1 Flavobacteriaceae bacterium | reverse complement strand
GCAAAAGCAAACAATGATATCAATAAAATTGGTATTAAAAAGGTTAATACTACGTTCTTTTTATTTGAAAAAAACAACTTTAAATCTTTTTTAAATATGGTGGTTATCATTTTTATATGTTTTAATAATCTCTTAATTGTTTTCCTGTTAAATGAAGAAAAATAGTTTCCAAATTTGTTTTTTGTATTTGAATATCTGTAATGTCTATTTTCAAACGGTTACAATTATCTAACAGTATTTGTAAATGCTTATGAGGTTTGCATTGCACTGAGATAACTGATTTTTCATAAATAATGGGTAATTGCATTGTTTTTTGAAGCATTGTTATTGCTAAGTCTGTTGCATTTGGTGTTTTTAATAAAATATATTCGTTTAAATCACATTGTGTTTGTAATTCATTAATCGTTCCTTGCGCTATTATTTTTCCTTTGTCTATTATAGCGATGTTATTACACAAACGTTCTACTTCTTCCATATAATGCGTTGTATAAACCACAGTCATTCCTTTAGCGTTCAGCGTTTCTATAATATCAAATATTTTATTTCTACTTTGTGGATCTACTCCGGTTGTAGGCTCATCCATAAATAAAATTTTAGGATTGTGAAGTAGGGCAGCAGCAATATTAATTCTACGTTTCATACCTCCTGAATAGGTTTTCAATAAATCTGACTTTCTATCTTCTAAGTCTATTAAACCTAAGATTTCAGGTATTTTTTGTTTTAAATCTGCTTTGGAAACGCCATTCAATTCTCCCCAGAACATAAGATTGTCATAGGCAGAAAAATCTTCATACAGAGCAATTTCTTGAGGTACAACACCAATTATTTTTTTACATTCATCAGAATTTGTGTTTATTTCTTTACCATTTATAAATACACTTCCCGAATCGCTCTTTAGCAAGGTGCTAAGAATTTTAATAATGGTAGATTTTCCAGCTCCGTTAGGGCCTAGAAGTCCAAATATTTCTCCTTTTTTAATAGAAAAGCTAATTTTATTTACAGCAGTAACACTTCCAAAGTGCTTTTTTAAATTGAAAACTTTAATCATAGTTTGTGCATATTTACTGTACAAACCTATTTATATTTTTAAACGAACTAAATTTATAATTACCGAATTGTATTAATTTGAAGATGAGTTGTAAAAAGAAAAGCTGCTAATTTTAAAATTAGCAGCTTTAATTAATTAAATCTTTTTTAGGGTGCTTTATAAAATGGTAACCGTACAACTACTGCCGGCAATGCTTTTTTACGAACTTGAATAAATATTTTTGAATCTCGTTTTGAAAACTCTTTTGGCACATACCCCATACCAATTCCTTTTTTAAGAGAAGGGCTCATAGTGCCTGATGTTACTATACCAATTTTTTCACCTGTTTCATCAACAATATCGTACCCATGACGTGGAATTCCTTTCTCTATAATTTCAAAAGCAACTAATTTTCTTGTTACGCCTTCTTCTTTTTGCTTTTTCAAAGCTTCTGCATTTACAAAATCTTTAGTAAATTTAGTAATCCAACCTAGTCCTGCCTCAATAGGAGAGGTTGTATCATTAATGTCATTTCCATATAGGCAAAACCCCATTTCCAAGCGTAACGTGTCACGTGCAGCTAAACCGATGGGTTTTATTCCAAAATTAACACCTGCTTTAAAAATAGCATTCCATATATGCTTAGCATCTTCATTTCTCATATAAATTTCAAAACCTCCAGAACCGGTATAGCCTGTTGCAGATATAATTACATCCTTAACTCCTGCAAAAGTAGCTGTTTTAAAAGTGTAGTAAGCCATACTTTTTAAATCTACCTTGGTTAATGATTGCAAAGCTTCTGCGGCTTTCGGACCTTGAACTGCTAATAATGAAATTTTATCTGATTTATTAATCATTTCAACACCTAAATCGTTATGCTGTGAAATCCAATTCCAATCTTTTTCAATGTTTGAAGCATTCACTACTAGTAAATATTCTTCGTTATTAATTCTATAAACTAATAAATCATCTACAATGCCTCCTTCAACATTAGGCAAACAACTATATTGCACTTTACCATCAGTAAGCACTGAAGCATCATTTGACGTTACCTTTTGAATTAATGCCAATGCATTTTTCCCTTTCAAATAAAATTCTCCCATATGAGAAACATCAAAAACACCTACATCATTTCTTACGGTTAAATGTTCTGAGGTTACACCTTCATATTGTACAGGCATATTATACCCAGCAAACGGTACCATTTTAGCTCCTAATAATTCGTGTATATGTGTTAAAGCAGTATTTTTCATTTAAATCTAATTTTGGACTGTAAAATTAATAAATAATAAAGAATAGCATTGGTATTAAGTTACCAATTTTAAATGAAATATATCTTCATAGAATTAACTTTTAGCTATATTTGAAATTGCTTAATAAATAATTTTATTAATTATGAAATTGAAACCTTTTTTAATAACATTTTTTTGCTTATCATTCATTGTCGTTTCTTCTCAAAAGAATGATTTGCCACAGGATTATTTAACAAAAGAATTCCATAAAGATAGACGAGAACAACTTCGAACATTATTACCCAAAAATAGTGTAGCTGTGTTTTTTTCAGCTGCAGTAAGAAATAGGGCAAATGATGTAGATTATGTATATCATCAGAACCCTAATTTTTATTACCTAACAGGTTATAAAGAACCAAATAGCTTATTACTGATTTTTAAAAATGAGCAAACCATTGATGGAAAAACATTCAATGAAGTTTTATTTGTGCAGGAAAGAAATGAATATGCTGAAATGTGGACAGGTAAAAGATTGGGTGTAATAGGTGTGCAAGATAATTTAGGGTTTCGAGTGGTTTACAATGGCAAAGAGTTTAAAAGTTATAACATTGATTTTTCTAAATTTGATAAAATACTTTTTGATAAATTTAGAAATGATGTTAGAGATACTAATGATACGGCTGATTTATTTGATTTAATTAAAACATTTAAAGAAAAAATTTCATTTGATTTAATTAATTTACAAAACCCAACAAATGATAAAATATATAAGGATATCAAGAAAAGAATTGACACAAAAATGCTTCGAAACTTAATGGCTTCAATGAGAGAAGTTAAAACAATAGAAGAATTAAAATTACTAAAAAAAGCAATTAATATTTCAGCAATTGGTCAAATTGAAATGATGAAGGCAATGAAGTCTAATATGTCTGAAATTGAAGCTCAAGGTGTACATGAATTTGTATATAAAAAATATGGTGCTGAGTATGAAGGGTATCCTTCAATAGTAGGAGCAGGAAATAATGGCTGTATTTTACATTATATAGAAAATAGTAAAACCACTATTGGTAATAATAATTTAATTTTAATGGATTTAGGAGCCGAGTACCATGGATATACAGCAGATGTTACACGTACTATCCCATCAAATGGTAAATTTACTACCGAACAAAGATTAATTTACGATTTAGTTTACATGGCTCAAGAGGCTGGAATTGCCCAAGCAAAAGTTGGTAATAAATTCAGTACAACCACTACTGTTGCACGTAAAGTAATTAACAAAGGTTTAGCAGATTTAGGCATTATAACCTCGGAAAAATCATATCATAGTTACTTTCCTCATGGAGCAACACATCATATAGGTTTAGATGTTCATGACTTAACGAATTATGGAAAGTTTAAAGAAAACATGGTAATTACAGTTGAACCGGGAATTTATATACCAGAAGGAAGTTC
>JAMOMG010000053.1 GCA_027068695.1 Flavobacteriaceae bacterium | reverse complement strand
GGAAATCCTTTACTTAAATCAAAACGCATTTGGTATCCAAAAACACTTTTTGTTCCAGTTCCAGTTCTATCTTCCTTAAGAATTCCGTTATCTCTAACGTGCTTTATTAAATCTAAATATTGTTTCATATTAAATTAACTTCTTAAAACGGAATTTATTTTACACTTAGTGCTTAATTTCTTTAATGGCTTCAGGATTGTGTTTGTATTTGAAAATAAGACTAAATACAATGGCTAAAATTAATGCATAAGCTGCAAATACAAGCCAAATACTAAGCCAGTCTCTACCTGCTTCTGTAGTGAAATGTTGTACTACAAAACCACTACCCATACCTCCTAAAACGGCTCCAACACCATTGGTTAGTAGTACAAATAAACCTTGAGCACTCCCTCTATACTTACTGTCAGTTTCTGTTTCAATAAATAATGAGCCTGAAATATTAAAGAAATCAAATGCAGCTCCATAAACTACCATAGACATAATTAGATAACCTAAACCGATACCTTCTGGTGCTGCTACACCAAATAAACCGAAACGTAAAAACCATGCAAGCATACTCATAATCATCACGGTTTTAATACCAAACCTTTTTAAGAAAAAAGGAATTGTTAAAATAAATAATGTTTCAGAAACTTGAGATAGTGCAATTATGGTATTTGAATTTGTTACAGCAAATGAATTGGGATAATCAGCAGTAAAACTTCTTAAAAATTCAGATGCCCAGGCATTTGAAATTTGTAAAACAACTCCTAATAACGTAGCAAATATAAAGAAAACAGCCATTTTATATTCTTTAAATAAAGCAAATGCATCTAATCCTAAACGTTGTGCTAAAGATTTGTTTTCAGATTTTGATAATGGTACATTAGGGATGGTAAATGAATAAACTCCCATTAAGAGTGAAATTCCCATTGCAAAATAAAATTGCATATTGTTTTGTGCCCAGCCAAGGGTTCCAACTGCTACCTCAGCAACTATAAATCCAATTGTTCCCCAAACGCGTATCTTAGGAAATACTTTTATAATATCAAGTTTATTTGAGGTTAAAATACTGTATGAAACGGTATTGGCTAAGCCAAGTGTAGGCATATACACTGTTAAGTAGCCCAGCATCATCCAAAAGAAAGTATCAAAATCTTTTGTTTGTGCTAAGAAAAACATGAATCCTGCCCCAATAATATGTAATATTCCTAATAGTTTTTGAGCATTGAGATATTTATCTGCAATAATACCAACAATTCCCGGCATAACAAGTGAGGCAATTCCTAACGTTGTAAAGATTTTTCCAATTTGTATTCCTTCAAAATGCAGTTGTCCTCCTAAATAGCCACCCAATGATATAAGCCAAGCTCCAAAAACAAATAACTCTAAAAAATTTAAAATGGTTAGGCGTAATTTTATATCCATATTTTATGTTCTTTTATTTATTTCATCTCTAATTTTTGCTGCTAATTCATAATTTTCCTGTTGAATAGCTTCATTTAATTTATCATTTAATTGTTTCAAAGTATCTTTTGAAAATGAACTTTCTTTTTCCGGCTCATCAATTAAGTTCTCAATGCTTAAAGTATCACTTTCGGTAGCCAAGTCGTCTTTCATTTTTAAATAAATACCAGCTTGGTCTAATATATTTTCATAGGTAAAAATTGGGGCATTAAAACGGGTAGCAAGTGCAATAGCATCGGAAGTTCTAGTGTCTATAATTTCTTCAATTTTATCCCGTTCACAAATTAAACTTGAAAAGAATATTCCATCAACCAATTTATGAATAATAACTTGTTTAATAACAATATGAAATCTATCTGCAAAAGTTTTAAAAAGGTCATGAGTTAGTGGGCGCGGAGGTTTAATTTCCTTTTCAAGGGCAATAGCTATTGATTGTGCTTCAAAGGCACCAATAACAATGGGTAGCGTTCTTGACCCATCTACTTCGCTGAGAACTAGCGCGTAAGCCCCACTTTGAGTTTGACTGTATGATATTCCTTTAATATTTAAACGAACTAAACTACTCATAAGTTAAAATTAGCAAAAAAGGCTATCTAATCAAAGGACTTTGATGCCCAATCATTAGACAGCCTTGTTAAGAGGCACAATTTAATAAAATTATGCGTTATTTGCTTTAAATTCTTTTAACTTTTCAATTAATTTTGGAACTACTTCAAAAGCATCTCCAACTATTCCATAATCCGCAGCTTTAAAGAAAGGAGCTTCAGGGTCTGTGTTAATCACAACTTTTACTTTAGATGAATTTACTCCTGCCAAATGTTGTATAGCTCCTGAAATTCCAATGGCAATGTAAAGGTTTGAAGCTACAGGTTTCCCCGTTTGTCCAACGTGTTCACTGTGAGGCCTCCATCCTAAATCAGATACAGGTTTAGAGCAGGCTGTGGCTGCACCTAATACAGCTGCCAAATCTTCTATTATTCCCCAGTTTTCAGGGCCTTTTAATCCTCTACCTCCTGAAACTACAATATCAGCATCAGCAATGGTTACTTTACCTGTAGTTTGTTCTATAGATTGTGAGATAAGTGTACTTTCAATTAAAGAAGGCGAAAATTCTTCAACAGTACCTGAAACTTCATTTTCATGCAAACCATAAGAATTTTTTGCTAACCCAATAACCTTAATTTCAGTGGTTATTTGCGTATTGTTAAATGCTTTGTTTGAAAAGGTTTTTCTTTTAATGGTGAATGGAGATACAGAGCTTGGTAAAGCTACTACATTACTTGCGTAACCGGCATTTAAATCTACAGAAACTACGGGTGCAAGATACAATCCATTTGCACTTGAATCAATAATTATAACTTGTGCATTTTCTTTTTCAGCTGCTTGTTTAATAACATCAGCATAAACTTTAGCATTGAAAGTTTTTAAGTTATCGTTTGATACGTTTAAAACTTTTTCTGCTCCGTATTTGTATAATTGTGTAGGTTCACTTGAATTTATTGTCAATACTACAATATTGGTTCCTAGTTGTTCAGCAACTTTTTTTCCGTATGAAGTTGCTTCAAAATTAGATTTTTTAAATTTTCCTTCCGATGTTTCGGCAAAAACTAAAACTGACATATATTTTTGAATCTTAGATTAAACAATAAATTAAATTACTTTAGCTTCATTATGTAGTAAACTAATAAGTTCTTCTACATTATCTGCATCTACAATTTTACAAGCGGATTTAGCAGCTTGTTTTTCAAATGAAACAATTGAAGTTGCTGGGGAGCTATTTATAGGCTCTACTACAGATAAAGGTTTTTTACGTGCCATCATAATACCTCGCATATTAGGAATACGTAAATCTTTTTCTTCTACTAATCCTTTTTGCCCTGCAATAATTAAAGGTAAACTTGATGTAAGTACTTCTTTTCCACCATCAATTTCACGAGATATAGTAGCTTTGTCTCCATCAATTTCAAGCCCAATACAAGCATTTACAAAATTGTAATCTAAAATAGTTGCAAGCATTCCGGGAACCATTTCACCATTATAGTCTATAGACTCTCTACCTGCAAGTATCAAATCATAACCTCCATTTTTAGCAACTTCGGCTAGTTCTTTGGCAACAGCAAAGCCGTCAGTAGCTTCTGTATTTATTCTAATGGCATTATCAGCTCCAATGGCTAATGCTTTACGCAATGTAGGTTCAGTAGTAACAGTACCTACATTTACCACAGTTACAGTAGCACCTTGTTTCTCTTTAAACCACATTGCTCTTGTTAGGGCAAACTCATCAAAAGGGTTTATAA
>JAMOMG010000052.1 GCA_027068695.1 Flavobacteriaceae bacterium | reverse complement strand
ATTATTTAATGGATCTCCCCAATTAGTTACATATCCTTTACCATTTACTTCTGTAAAATACCTAGGATTATTCAAACCCTCTGTAATTGTTGTAATTACCTCAAATGTATATCTATTAACAACCGTAATTTTATTTGAAACATTTGCAATTAAATAAGCATAATCTTCTTCAAACCCTATTGATTGTAATATATTTCCAATATCTTGATTATTTACCTTGTTAAAAATAGCATTTTCTGTTACTGTATAATCATCACTTATAAACATTACCGTACCTGTACCACTTCCAAAAGGCCCTTCACTTGCAATAAGTATTCCATTTTCGTAATCTCCTTTCGGTTCTATAATTGTATCATCATCACTACACGATGTAACAACTATTCCTAAAAAGAAAATTGCCATAATTATTATTTTACTGTTTTTCATGTTACTAAAAATTTAAGATTAATTTTAATTTATAATTTCTGTTTGGCATTGGTCTATATGCCACATTTTGGTATTTTTCGTTAAAAATATTTTGTGCTTTAAAAGTTATTGTTGTAGTTAATTTTCTTTTATTTGGTAACACATAACTAATGCCTACATCTGAAACGTCATACGAACTCAAATCACTACTATTATCTGTTGTAGTATAAACACTACCATTATAAAGCAATTGATAATAGGCTGAAAAATTTTTACAATTGTATGAAACTGTTCCTGTTATTTTATTTTTCGGCACATAAATTAATTGTTTATTTGTTCTACTATTTTTTGAAATGGTATACCCATAATTTGTTAAAAGTTCCAATTTATTATTTCCTATTTTTTTCAATATTTTATATTGAAATTCAATTCCGTAACTTTCTGCTTCTTCAATATTAATAGGTGACCAAATATTATTTGTGTTTGGTAACCATTTTATCATATCTTCAGATTTGATATAATACCCTGTTAAATTGAATTTTTGAGAATCGAAATTAAAGTCATTTCCTATTTCAAATTGGTATGAGTTTTCTGGTTTTAAACCTACATTCCCTCCAGGAACCCAGTATAAATCATTAAACGTTGGTATTCTATAATTTTTAGAGGTATTAAACTTTAAGGTATACAATTTTGTAATTTGAAAGTTTGATCCTATTGAAAAAATAAATGGAATATTGTATTGACTTGTAACTTCTGTTCTTACGTTTACACTATAATCAATTTTTGAGGTTAACTTATGGTTAAGTAAAAAAACAGCAGAAAATACATCTCTTTGATTATCTCCTATATTACTGCCTGTACCGTTTACACCATCATATTCTAATATTCCTTTTAATTCTAAATCATACGATTTCAGGTAGAGAGAAGCATCGTATTTTACAACAAAAGTAGTTACTTTCCCAAATGAAAATTGGTTGCTATTCTCACTGTTTGGAAAATACTTATAGTCTTCATAAATATGTGCAAAATTTAAATTAGATGAGAATTTTTTAGTCAAAAAATCTAGCACCAATAAGGTTTTAGAATTTGTATTTTCGTATGCATCTTTTGCATTATAGGTTAATGTTCCTGACAAATTTCTATCATTAAAACTTGAATTGTGAAATAACTTTAGTAGTACATTTTCATTTATAAAATACCCAGCATTAAAGTTAAAACCTAAAAAATTATAAGCTCCATTTTTATTTTTTTCACCATAACCTAAATACTCATAATCATTTTCAGAATTCTTATAATCAATTCCTACAGTAAAATATTTTTTATCAGTACCTATACTTAATTTATAAGAAGTGTTTAATGTGTTAAAACTTCCGTAAGAAACTTGAAACTCATTATTAAAATGATTGTAAAAATGAAAAGAATTATTAAGGTGAACACTACCTCCAATAGCTCCACTACCGTATTGTACTGAGCTACCTCCACTTTTAACACTAATATTATTGTAATTTACAATTGAAATATTATTAAAATCTGCCTGACCTGTTAATTGAGAATTTACATTTATACCATTCCAAATAACAGCTGTTTGTGAAGCATTTGTACCTCTAAATGAGGGTGAAGAAACCATTCCATAACCGTTTTCCTTAAAATAAATTAACGTGTTTAAGTTGAGTAAATTAGTTAATGAACTTTGTGTTTTAATTATAGAATCTGAAATTTCATTTACATTGAATCCTGTTGAAAAATTCTTCAATTTAACATCACTTAAAACAACAATATCTAAAGCAACAATTGAATCTTTTTGCCCATAAGAACTCCAATTATTAATAAGAAATAAAAAAAATAAAAATCTGCTAAATTGCTTCATACTTAATTTACTTTTCTCCCGAAAGTGTTAATTAAAACGATTTGGCAGGTCTCCTGGCTTGCGTATTGCTATTCACCTTCCCGTTCAAAAAAATAAACAGTGGTTATAAAGTTTAATAACAATCATCGAATAATTTCGACAAAGCTTACAGTTGCGGGTACAGCTTCGGTATTTCACCGAATTCCCTTTTAATTTATTTATACAGAAGTATAGATAAAAACCATAATCAGCAACAAATTTAATTAATTGAGCGCAATTTGTACCATTAAATGTATAAAATATTACATTTGTGAAAATTAACTTTTAATGAAGCATTTTATTTTAAAATATTTAACACCAATATTTATTTTATCCCTCTTTTTCTCTTGTAAAAAGAATCAGAATAAGAGTTCTTTTAATGAAAGAAATACTATTGAAAACACCATCAAATACGCTAGGGGATTTGACATTCAACACTTTAAAAACTATACAAAACTTATTATAAAAGCTCCTTACCAAAACTCAAAAGAAACTTTTGAATATATTTTAATTGATTCATTAGATAAAGAACATTTAAATACCCTAAAAACACCTTTACAATCAATTGTAGTTACCAGTACTACACATATTCCTATGTTAGAGTTATTAGATGTTGAAAATAAATTAGTAGGGTTTCCAAATACCAACTATATCTCATCAAAAAAAACAAGATTACTAGTTGATAAAGGTGTGATAAAAGAGTTAGGGAATGAAGAAAGCATAAATACAGAATTGTTATTAGATTTACAACCAGATGTTGTAGTTGGATTTTCAATAAATAGCAACAATAAAATGTTTACTGTTATTGAAAATTTTGGAATCCCTGTACTATTAAATGGTGACTGGCTGGAAGAAACTCCGTTAGGAAGAGCTGAATGGATTAAGTTTTTTGGTGTATTGTTTGATAAAGAAAGTGAAGCCGATAGCATTTTTAAAAACATTGAAAAAAATTACTTAAATGCCAAATCTATTGCTTTAGAAGCTAAAAATGTGCCTACAATTATTTCTGGTGGGCTTTTTAAAGATGTATGGAATTTACCTGCAGGCGATAGTTTTGAAGCCTCCTTTTTGCAAGATGCAAACACCAATTATCTATGGAAAAAGTCTAAAGGAAAAGGAAGCCTTTCTTTGAATGTAGAAAGTGTTTTTGAAAAAGGAAAAGATGCTGACTTATGGATTTCTCCCAGCTATTATAAAACTCTAAAACAACTTAAAAATGCTAACAGTATATACCCAAAATTTAAAGCATTTCAACATCATAATATCTTTACCTATGTTAATAAAACAGGTGAAAATGGAGGTGTGCTTTATTTTGAATTAGCACCTGCCCGACCAGATTTAGTATTGAAAGATCTCATTAAAATTGCACATCCAGAATTATTAAAAAACTATGAGTTTACTTTCTATGAGAAATTAAAATAGTGTTATTTGTCCATCATCTTCTGTTTTTGCATCATCACCA
>JAMOMG010000051.1 GCA_027068695.1 Flavobacteriaceae bacterium | reverse complement strand
TAGGAACTTTTAATCCTGTAGAAGTTGAAGATTTATCCAAACATAAGATGGATTCAGAGAAGGCTATTGTTACAGATGAAACCATAAAAATTGTAAATAGTGCAATTGACAATAAAAAACGTGTTTGCGCGGTAGGTACAACGGTTATGAGAGCTCTAGAAAGTGCAGTTTCTTCAAATGGGCATTTGAATACATTTGATAGGTGGACAAATAAATTTATTTTTCCTCCATATGATTTTAGCATTGCAAATTGTATGATTACAAATTTTCATACACCAAAATCTACTTTAATGATGATGGCTGCAGCTTTTGCAGGGTATGATTTTTTAATGAAAGCTTATGAAGAAGCCGTTAAAGAAGAGTATAAATTTTACTCTTATGGAGATGCAATGTTGATTATTTAGTAAAAAACATAATTTATTAGTAATTTGATTCCCGCACTAGCGGGAATCTCTTTATAAGGTTAACATCAAAATGAATCAAAAAAAAGATATACGAGCTTTAACTAAAGACCAACTACGAGATTTTTTTATTGAAAATGGAGATAAGGCATTTAGAGGGAATCAAGTATATGAATGGTTATGGAGTAAAAGTGCTTATACTTTTGAAGATATGACAAATATTTCAAAAGAAACACGCCAAATGCTACAAGATAACTTTGTTATCAATCATATTGAAGTTGATACCATGCAGCGCAGTTCAGATGGAACAGTTAAAAATGCAGTTCGCCTGTTTGATGGATTAATTGTTGAATCAGTTTTAATACCTACAGGAACAAGAACAACCGCTTGCGTATCTAGCCAAGTGGGTTGTAGTTTAGATTGTTTGTTTTGTGCAACAGCACGCTTAAAAAAAATGCGAAATTTAAATCCTGATGAAATTTATGATCAGGTGGCTGCTATTAATAAAGAGAGTTTATTGTATTACAATCACAAGCTATCTAACATTGTTTTTATGGGAATGGGAGAACCTTTAATGAATTATAATAATGTGTTAAAAGCTATTGATAAAATAACTTCACCTGAAGGTTTAGGAATGTCTCCTAAACGTATTACCGTTTCAACTTCAGGAGTGCCAAAAATGATTAAAAAATTAGCAGATGATGAAGTAAAATTTAATTTAGCAGTGTCCTTACATTCAGCAATAGATGAAGTAAGAACAAAAATAATGCCTTTTAACGAAAATTTCCCTTTAAAAGATTTAAAAGAAGCTTTAGAATATTGGTATGCAAAAACTAGTAGTAGAATTACGTATGAATATGTTGTTTGGAATGGGATTAATGATACTAGAGAAGCTATTATGGCATTGGTAACGTTTTGTAAATATGTGCCTTGCAAGGTAAATTTAATTGAATACAACCCGATTGATGATGGAGATTTTAAACAAGCAAAACCACAAGTTATAAGTGATTATATTAGTATCTTAGAAATGAATGATATTATTGTAAATGTTCGTAGAAGTAGAGGAAAAGATATTGATGCTGCTTGTGGTCAATTAGCGAACAAAAGTTAAACTATTTTTCTTATTTTTGATTTCTTAATGAAGCTAGTAGAACAAATAAAACAACCCATACTTCAAGAAATGGAACTCTTTGAGAGTAAGTTCAGAGAAGCTATGGCTACAAGAGTTCCGTTACTTAATAGAATTACCCATTATATTGTTAGACGTAAAGGAAAACAAATGAGGCCTATGTTTGTTTTTTTAGTAGCTAAAATGGTTTCTAATGGTAATTTTAGTGAGCGAACTTATCGTGGAGCGTCATTAATTGAGTTAATTCATACCGGGTCGTTAGTTCATGATGATGTTGTTGATGAAAGTAATAGAAGAAGAGGTTTTTTCTCTATTAATGCTCTATGGAAAAATAAAATAGCCGTTTTGGTTGGAGATTATTTATTTTCTAAGAGTTTATTACTCTCTATTGATAATGATGATTTTGATTTGTTAAAATTAATATCAGTTTCATTGAAAGATATGACTGAAGGAGAATTACTACAAATTGAAAAAGCCAGGAAGTTAAATATAACTGAAGAAGTATATTTTGAAATTATTCGCCAAAAAACAGCAACGCTAATTGCTGCATGTTGTGGTATTGGGGCGGCTTCTGTTGGAAGTGATAAGGAAGAAATTGAAAAAATGCGTTTATTTGGTGAATTAATAGGAACTGCATTTCAAATAAAAGATGATTTATTTGATTATACTGATGCAAAAATTGGTAAGCCAACAGGGATTGATATTAAGGAACAGAAGATGAC
Organism: Flavobacteriaceae bacterium; assembly: GCA_027068695.1. Next base: position 14,600 of record JAMOMG010000051.1, on the reverse strand, counting down.
ACTTCCATTAATTTACACCTTAAATAATTGTTCTGAAAAAGAAAAAAAATGGTTAGTTAACTCTGTTAAAAACCATAATAAAGATAAAAAAAGAGTGAAAGAAGTTATTACTTTTGTAAAAGAAAATGGGGGTATTGAATATACAATAACTAAAATGCAAGAATACCAATCTAAAGCATTGCAAATTTTAGAAACTTATCCTAAATCTATATACAAAGACTCCCTATTAATGATGGTTAACTATGTAATTGAACGAAAAATTTAAGTTACATACATTAATTCTAACAATTCTTCTAAATATTTTCTTGAGTTTGACAACCTTGGTACTTTATGTTGTCCACCTAATTTACCTTGTTGTTTTAACCAATTATAAAACAGCCCTTGTTTGGCAATATTAATTTTAGGCATAGAGAGAGTTAAATTATTATAGCGTTTGGCTTCATAATCTGAATTGATTGCTTTTAAAGCATTGTCTAACATTTCAGTAAAAAAATTAATATTATTAGGGTGTTTTCTAAATTCAATCATCCATTCATGTCCACCACTTTTTTCATTATTCATAAATATAGGAGCAACAGTATATTCACAAATTTCAGCACCAGTTTTTAAACATGCTTGCTTTAGGGCAGTTTCAGCATTGTCAATAATTAATTCTTCACCAAAAACATTGATAAAATGCTTGGTTCTTCCTGTAATTCGAATACGGTAAGGGTTTAATGAAGTGAATTTTATAGTATCTCCAATTAAATAACGCCATAAACCACCATTTGTAGTAATTACGAGCGCATAATTTTTGTTTAATTTTACTTTAGAAAGAGGGATTGCTTCAGAGTTTTCACCTTCAAATTTATTCATTGGAATAAATTCATAAAAAATACCATAATCAAGCATTAATAATAAGTCTAACGAATTATTTAAATCTTGAATAGCAAAAAAGCCTTCAGAAGCGTTATAAGTTTCATAATATTTAAAATCTTTTTTTGGGATTATTTTTTTAAACTGTTCCCGATACGGATTAAAGTTAACACCTCCATGAAAATAAACTTCCAAATTTGGCCAAACCTCAAGAATATTATTCTTACCTGTTTTTTCTAAAACTTTGTTTAACAGTACCAACATCCAAGATGGAACACCTACTAGGCTGGTAAGGTCTTCTTCTATGGTTTCTTCTATAATAGCCTCTATTTTACTTTCCCATTCACTCATTAAAGCAGTTTCTTGCTTTGGAGCGCTACTAAAATCTGCCCAAAAAGGTAAGTTTTCAATAATAATAGCAGATAAATCACCAAAATAAGAATTATTGTCTTCATAAATAGCACTGCTTCCTCCCAAGCGTAAACCTTTTCCAATAAAAAGTTGAGAATCAGGATTGTTATTAAAATAAAGACAAAGCATATCTTTACCAGCTTTAAAATGACAATCTTCTAGTGCTTCATCACTAACAGGAATAAATTTACTTTTTGCATTGGTTGTTCCACTAGATTTTGCAAACCATTTAATAGGCGTTGGCCAAAATAAATTTTGTTCTCCTTTTCTGGCACGTTCAATTAGTGGCTCAATAGATTCATACTGTTGAATGGGTACTCTTTCTTTAAATTCTTTATACGTTTTAATACTTGAAAAATGATACTGTCTGCCAATTTCAGTATATTTTGCTGTTTGAAGTAACTTAAAAAGAAGCTCGTTTTGAACATCAACAGGATATTTTAAAAATAACTCTACCTGATGCCTTCTTTTTTTTAAGAACCAAGAAATTATTGAATTAACTATTTGATATGGCATTTTTTTATTGAGTATCTTTATCGTGTTAAATTTACTAAAAACTTTCTATGCAATACCAAGCTGTATTAAAAAAAATGATGACAGAGTTAAATGATGTGGTACATTATTATTTAGATGTTAAAAATGATTTTCTAAACTTAAATCAATTACTAAACAGAAAAATTGGAATTAGTTTTGAAGGTTATCAATGTTTAAGTTGTCAAAAAGAAAAAAAAATATTTAGGCAAGGGCTTTGTTATGAATGTTTTTATAAAAGTGCAGCTGTTGGTGATTGGGTGATGAGGCCTGAATTAAGTACAGCACATTTAGGAATTGAGGATCGTGATTTAACGTATGAAAAACAGGTTCAGTTAAAGCCACATATTGTTTATTTAGCCTTATCAAGCAATGTAAAAGTTGGAGTAACTCGTAAAACGCAAATACCAACTCGCTGGATTGATCAAGGAGCTACAAAAGCCATAGAAATTGTTGAGGTTCCAAACAGGTATTTAGCTGGAATAACAGAAGTTGCTTTAAAAGAACATGTTGCTGATAAAACGAATTGGCAAAAAATGTTAAAAAATGAAATCTTAGACCTTGATTTAATTGAAGAGAGAGAAAAATTAAAAGTATTTATCCCCAATGAAGCACAACCTTATTTTTTGGAAAATAATGGGAAAATTACCGAAATTAAGTATCCAGTTCTTCAATACCCAATAAAAGTTAAATCGTTAAACCTAGAAAAAACACCTAATTATTCAGGTAAATTAATAGGGGTAAAAGGACAGTATTTATTGTTTGAAGATAACACCGTTTTCAATATTAGAAATAGTGAAGGCTATAAAGTGATAATAGAAGTGAAATAATTCTTATTTTTACGCTCTTTAAATAAATTAAAAAATAAAATAAATGAAAGCGTATATTTTTCCAGGTCAAGGAGCTCAATTTTCAGGAATGGGAGTAGATTTATATGAAAAATTTCCAGAAGCTCAAGAGCTTTTTGAAAAGGCCAATAAAATTTTAGGATTTTCAATTACAGATATTATGTTTGAAGGAACGGCTGAAGAATTAAAGCAAACAAAAGTTACTCAGCCAGCTATTTTTTTACATTCTACAATATTGGCGAAAATTTTAGGTGACAATTTTAAACCAGAAATGGTTGCAGGTCACTCTTTGGGTGAGTTTTCAGCATTGGTAGCAAACGGTGTTTTAACATTTGAAGATGGATTAAAATTAGTATCCCAAAGAGCTTTGGCAATGCAAAAGGCTTGTGAAATACAAGAATCTACAATGGCTGCAGTTTTAGGGTTAGATGATTTAGTGGTAGAAGAAACTTGTGCTAGCGTTGATGGGGTTGTGGTAGCAGCAAATTATAATTGTCCAGGTCAACTAGTCATTTCAGGAGAAATTACAGCAATAGATAAAGCATGTGAACTTTTAACTGAAAAAGGAGCTAGACGTGCCTTAAAATTGCCAGTTGGAGGTGCTTTTCATTCGCCGTTAATGGAACCTGCAAGAGAAGAATTAGCTGAAGCTATTAAGAATACAACATTTGGAGAGCCAATATGCCCTGTGTATCAAAATGTAGTGGCAAAAGCAGTTCTAAACCCTGATGAGATTAAAGAGAATTTGATGAAGCAATTAACATCACCTGTTCGTTGGACACAGTCCATTCAACAAATGATTACAGATGGAGGTACAGAATTTATTGAAGTTGGACCTGGAAAAGTTTTACAAGGTTTAATGCGAAAAATAGATAGAAGTGTGACAGCAAGTGGTGCTACTGTTTAGATAACAACTTATAATTAAAAAAGTCATTTTAATATTTCTTTAAAATGACTTTTTTGTTCTTAACAAATTTTGAAAAGTACTACTTACTTTAATGTTTTTTGCCATTTCCAAGCAGACAGTAAGGCTTCATCTAAAGTGGATTTAGCTTTCCAACCTAATTCATTGTTTGCAATAGTTGTATCTGCATAAGCAGCAGTTATATCGCCTTCTCTACGGTTAACTATTTTATAATTTAACTTTTTACCAGTAACTTTTTCAAAAGATTGAATAACTTCAAGCACTGAATTTCCTTTGCCTGTACCAATATTAAAAACTTCAAAAGAAGATTTATTGTTATTTTCAAGTAATCTTCTTAGTGCAACAATATGAGCTTTTGCTAAATCTACAACGTGAATGTAATCACGAATAGCAGTTCCGTCAGGGGTATTATAATCACTTCCAAAAACAGCTAATTCTTTGCGAATACCTGCGGCGGTTTGTGTTACAAATGGAATTAAATTTTGAGGAACACCAATTGGTAACTCTCCAATTTTTGCTGATTCATGAGCTCCAATAGGGTTAAAATAACGTAAAGCAATTGCCTTTATGTCTGAAATTTTTGAAGTATCTTTTATAATTTCTTCTCCAATTTGTTTTGTGTTTCCATAAGGAGATTCTGCAGGTTTAATAGGTGCATTTTCAGTAATAGGAAGCTCATCTGCCTGACCATAGACAGTACAAGATGAGCTGAAAATAAAATTAACTACTTTATTAGCTCTCATTTCTTGTAATAAATAAATCAATGAGCAAATATTATTTTCATAATACTCTAGTGGCTTTTCAACACTTTCTCCAACAGCTTTAGAGGCTGCAAAATGAATAACACCATCCACTTTATTTTCTTTAAAAAAATGTTGAACAGCACTTTTACTTTTTAGGTCAATATTAAAGTACTTAGGTTTTTGAGTTGTTATAGAAGTAATTTTATCAAGTACATCTATAGTTGAATTTGATAAGTTATCAATTATTAGTACATCAAAGCCTTCATTTTGAAGCTCAACAACAGTGTGTGAACCAATAAAACCTAAGCCTCCTGTTACTAAAATTTTCTTCATTAGTTTTTTATGAAATTTAGTACGGTTGACGTAATAAAATCTAGTTGTTCGTTATCTAATTCTGTATGCATAGGTAAAGATAAAACAGTATTTATTAGCTCGTTAGTAACTTTAAAGTCATCTTCCTTGTAACGTGTGTCCATATACGCTTTTTGGCTGTGTAATGGTACTGGATAATAAATAGCATTTGGAATTCCACTATCTAATAAATGTTGATGTAGTGCATTTCTATCTACATTTTTTACTTGAATTGTATATTGATGGAATACATGAGTAGTAAAATTACTAATTACAGGTGTTGTAATATTTTCAGCTGCAGAAAATGCTTTTGTATAATATTCAGCAGCTTTTCTTCTAGCATCACAATAGCTATTTAAAAGAGGTAGTTTTATACGTAAAACAGCTGCTTGGAGACTGTCTAAACGAGAATTTACACCAACAACATCATGGTAATAACGTTTATACATTCCGTGATTTACTATTCCTCTAAGTGTGTGTGCCAATTCATCATCATTTGTAAAAATAGCTCCTCCATCACCGTAGCAACCTAAATTTTTTGAAGGAAAAAATGAAGTAGTACCAACATTCCCAATGGTACCGGCTTTCTTTTTTAATCCATCTTTAAAGGTGTAATCTGCACCAATTGCTTGTGCTGTATCTTCAATTACAAATAAGTTAAATTCTTTAGCTACTTCTAAAACAGCTTCCATATTGGCACATTGTCCAAATAAATGAACAGGAACAATAGCTTTAGTTTTAGGAGTAATTGCTTTTTTTAGTGATTCAATATTAATATTAAATGTATCTTTTTCAACATCTACTAGTACAGGTGTTAAATGTAATAGGGCTATAACTTCAACAGTTGCTGCAAATGTAAAATCAGCTGTAATAACTTCATCTCCAGGTTTTAACCCTAAACCCATCATTGCTATTTGTAGTGCATCTGTACCGTTTGCACACGGAATTACATGTTTTACATTTAAATAATTTTCTAATTCTTTTTGAAAACTATGAACTTCAGGTCCATTTATATATGCAGATGAATTTAAAACGTCTTGTAATTTTGAATCTACTTGATTTTTTATTTTTTGATATTGACCTTGTAGATCAACCATTTGTATTTTTTTCATGCTTAGTGATTAAGTAATCTAGCTTACAAAAATACAATAAAAGCGATTGACATACAATCTTAAATGTAGTTAACTACCAGAATGTTTTAGTCAAATAAATTAGAAGATAAATAACGATCTCCTCTATCAGGTATAATGGTTACTATGGTGCCTTTAGTTAATTTTTTGGCTAATTTTAAGGAAGCAACAACAGCGCCACCTCCACTCATCCCAGAAAAAATGCCTTCTTCTTTTGCTAATTTTTTAGTCATTTTTTTAGCATCTTCTTCACTAACTTCTATAATTGCATCTACTTTTTTAGGATCGAATATCTTGGGGAGAAATTCTTTTGACCACTTTCTAATACCAGGAATTTTAGAATTATCTGTGGGTTGTGCTCCAATAATTTGAATATTCGGATTTTTTTCTTTTAAATAAGTTGAGACCCCCATAATAGTGCCTGTAGTACCCATTGCAGAAATAAAATGTGTTATTTCTCCTAAAGTATCGTTCCAAATCTCAGGACCAGTAGTTTTGTAATGTGCTTTCCAATTGTCATTATTTGCAAATTGATCAAGCATATAATACCCTTTTTCCAAAACTTGTTTTTCAGCATATTCTCTAGAGCCTTCAATACCTTTCTCAGAGGGTGTTAATGTCACTTTAGCACCATAAGCTTGCATTGTTTGTACACGTTCTATGGTTGAGTTTTCGGGCATAACTAGTTCTATATTTATATCAAATTGTTGGGCAATCATAGCTAGTGCAATACCCGTATTCCCACTTGTTGCCTCAATTAAATAATCTCCTTTTTTTATTTCCTTTCGCTCAAAAGCAGCAGAAATCATATTAAATGCAGCTCTATCTTTCACACTTCCAGCAGGGTTATTTCCTTCTAGTTTAAGAAATAATGAAACGTTTTTATTGCTTAATAAATGTTGAACTTTTATTAATGGAGTGTTTCCTATAAAATCAAAAATATACTTACTCTTCACAATTTAAATTTAGGTTTTAGCTTAGTTTCAGTCGTATGATATACTAATGAGTTTTTAGGGACAGATTTTGTTAACCAAACATTACCACCAATTGTAGTGTTTTCACCTATAATTGTATCACCTCCTAATATAGTTGCATTAGCATAAATGGTAACGTTATCTTCTACCGTAGGATGCCGTTTTGTGTTTTTCATATTCTTTTCAACTTGTAAAGCTCCCAAAGTTACTCCTTGATAAATTTTTACGTGGTTTTTGATAATACAGGTTTCTCCAATTACCGTACCAGTAGCGTGATCAATAAAAAAGGATTTACCAATAGTTGCTCCGGGATGAATATCTGTTCCTGTTTTTCCATGGGCATATTCACTCATTAATCTAGGAATGAGAGGTGTGTTTAATAATAATAATTCATGACTAAATCTATAAATAGCGATTGCATAAAACCCTGGGTATGCGAGGTAAACTTCTTTTATTGTTTTTGCAGCAGGATCATTATTAACTAATTCCTGAGCATCTAAATGTAAATTTTCTAAAATTGCAGGTAGTTTATTTAAAAAATTATTCCAAATAGGTTGGTATGAACAGCCATTATTTTGGCATGCAAGTTTGTAAATTTCTTCAAAATTATTTTCTAATTTCTCAATATTGTTTGTAGTACAGGCTTCAGCATCAAAGAGTGTGTAAAACAGGTTATTTGTAAATTTCTCAGTTTTATATTTTAGACTGAAATTTAAATGAGGTCTATTTTTATTGAGTATAATCTTATGTATTATTTCTTTTTTTAGAGACATAAAATGTTTGATAGTTTTTATAAAATAATTACCACTTTTTGTAAACTTTTTCAAAAGCAATTCTAAAGCGTTCACCATAAATACCTTCAGGTTTACGAATTCCGCAAGAAATTACCATATTAATTTCACTTTTAGAAGGCAAATTTAGTATTTTTTTTATACGAAGAGAATCATTTCCCTCCATAGGGCAAGTGTCATACCCTTCAGCAGCCATACTTAGCATGAAAGTTTGTGCAGCTAAGCCAGCACTTTTGTGAGCAACAATTCTCATGTCAGATTTTCTTAGCTGTCTGTAAGTAGGTCTGAAAAGCCCTGTTAACCAGGAGATAAGGTATTTAATATAACCATATATTCCAAAAAAATCGCCATAAACAAAAGGCATAATTTTTTTATAATAGTTTAATGCAAATTTTTCACGACCAGTATATTTTTCTTTAGGTTTTTTTCCAAATAATTTTTCTAAATATGTAAGGTTTTCTTTGGCTCTTTTCTTCCATAAGTCTTTTCTAACAACTACAACTAGCATTTCTTTGGCAGTAACTGCTGCACTTTGTCCTAAACAAGCAATAGCTAACTTATTTAAAATAGTTTTTGAAGTAATATGATGAAATTCCCATAATTGCATATTGCTACTATTTGGAGCAAGTGTAGCTTGTTGAATACATTTTTTTACAATTTCAGAATCAATTTCTTTGTTTTCATCGTACACCCTAACAGATCTACGGTAATTAATGGCATCCATAAGAGTTGTATTGTTTTTCATGAACGTAAAACTAAACAAAAATTAGTGATTACCTATTTTAAAATTACAGGATTAAATAATTGTAGATTGACCTAAATCTATATTATTTTTATTGTAAAATGTATTTTCTTCATCTAAAATGAAGTCTTTTAGAAAATTACCAACACTTGTTGTTGAGAAATGATTGGTTGTATTTAAATCTGGAGTTGAAATGTTTAAATCTATTGATTTTTCAACAGCATTTCTAATATCTTCAGCTTCATCGTATAAGTCAAAATGTTCTAAAAGCATTGCAGCCGATAAAACTGCAGCTAAAGGATTGGCAATATTTTTTCCTTTTGCTTGTGGGTATGACCCGTGAATGGGTTCAAATAAGGCAGTATGCTCACCAATAGATGCTGATGCCAGTAAACCAATAGAGCCTGAAATAACACTAGCTTCGTCAGAAAGAATATCACCAAACATATTTTCAGTTAAAATAATATCAAATTGTTTGGGATTTAAAATGAGTTGCATTGCAGCATTATCAACAAATAAAAATTCTAATTTTATGGCAGGGTAATCTTTCGCTATTTTAAGGACTCTTTTTCTCCAAAGACGAGAGGTTTCTAATACATTGGCTTTATCAACTAAGGTTAGTTTTTTCTTTCTTATGGAAGCTGCTTTAAATGCTAAATGTGCAATTCTGTCAATTTCATTTGCGGTATAGCTACAATTATCTGAGGCTGAATTTCCATCAGCACTTAATTTTTTTTCACCAAAATAGATGCCACCAGTAAGTTCTCTATAAATAACAAAGTCAGTTCCTTTAATTACGTCTTTTTTTAAATTGGATTTATGAATTAAAGAATCATATGTTGTCAAAGGTCTAATGTTTGCAAAAAGCCCTAATTTTTTTCGAAGCTTTAATAAGCCTTGTTCTGGGCGAATTTTAGCACTTGGATTGTTATCGTATTTTGGATCTCCAATAGCTCCAAACAAAATTGCATCAGCATTGGAGCAGATATCTAATGTTTTATTTGGTAGAGGATCTCCTGTTTCTTCAATTGCTATAGCTCCAATTAATGCTGTTTTATACTCAAAAACATGATTGTATTTTTCAGCAATAGCATCTAATATTTTTGTTGATTGTTGAATTACATCAGGGCCAATTCCGTCACCAGGCAATAAAGCAATTTTTAATTTCATGTGTTTAGGTTATAATTTCAAAAATAACATAAAAACTTACAAAGTAATCTTTAATTTAGAAATTAACAGCTGTTTTGTGAACATGGTTTAACTCCATTAAATGATGAAGATCTTTATCATTTACTTCTTTTCGGTGATCAGCATAGTTTAAAAATTGAGGATATAAATCATCTAGTTCTATTTTAGTCAAATCATAACCAACATTTTTAGCTCGGTAGGCTAAGGCAGCTCTACCACTTCTTGCTGTTAATACAATAGAAGATTCATTTACGCCAACTTCAGCGGGATTAATTATTTCATAAGTTTCACGATTTTTAATTACGCCATCTTGATGAATTCCAGAACTGTGCGCAAAAGCATTTTCACCAACAATAGCTTTATTTGCCTGAACTCTCATACCCATGCTTTCTTGTACAAGTTGACTTGTACTGTATAGTAACTTGCTATTTATTCCTGTTTCTAAATTTAAATAAGGATGCTGTTTTAAAATCATCACAACTTCTTCTAAAGCGGTATTACCAGCACGTTCACCAATTCCATTGATAGTGCATTCAATTTGGCGAGCACCGTTTTGAACACCTGCTATTGCATTGGCAGTTGCCAACCCTAAATCGTTATGACAATGACAAGAAATTATTACATTGTCAATTCCTTTTACATTTTCTTTAAGATATTTTATTTTGGCACCATATTCATCAGGTAAACAATAGCCTGTTGTATCAGGAATATTCAACACAGTAGCACCTGCCTTAATAACTTGTTCCAAAACTCTTGCTAAAAACTCATTATCTGTTCTACCGGCATCTTCAGCGTAAAATTCAACATCTTCAACAAATGATTTAGCATAGGTAACAGCTTGTACTGCACGCTCTATTATTTTTTCCTGCGTTGAGTTAAATTTATAAATGATATGAGAATCAGATGTTCCTATTCCTGTATGAATTCTTGGTCGTTTTGCGTATTTTAATGCCGCAGCAGCAATTTCAATATCTTTTTTATTCGCTCTTGTTAGTCCACAAACTGTCGCATTTTTTACCAATTTTGAAATTTTTTCTACGGAAGTAAAATCACCCGGACTTGATACAGGAAATCCAGCTTCAATTACATCAACACCTAATATGTCTAAGCGTTCTGCAATGACTAATTTTTGTTCAGTATTTAACTTACATCCAGGGACTTGTTCCCCATCTCTTAAGGTTGTATCAAAAATTTGGACTTTATTATTACTCATTATTAGTTTTTTTTTATCACATTTGAATTATCAAAAATAACGTTATACCTTTTCTATAAATTTCAATAAAAGGATTGTTTACAATATTCAAATGATTGTTATTTTTTATAAAGTATTAAAAATCAATAAAATAAAAATAAATTTGTTACAATGGCTATTGAACAAAAAGATGTGCTTTTTACGTTAATAAAGTCGCTTTCAAAATCTGAAAAGAGACAATTTAAGTTATATGTTGGTAGATTGGGAGGAAATACCGAGGCTAATTTTATATCGTTATTTAATTTATTAGATAAAGTAAACGAGTTTAATGATGATTTAATTTTAAAGAAAACAAATATAAAAAAGCAACAAATATCGAATACTAAAGCACATTTATACAAACAAATTTTAGTGAGCTTACGTTTAAATCCAGTACATCAAAATGTAAGGTCACAAGTTAGAGAACAATTTGATTTTGCAGCAATATTATATAGTAAAGGGTTGTATAAACAGAGTTTGAAAATTTTAGAGAAAGCAAAGGAAGTAGCTCTAAGTAATGAAGAAAATAATTTAGCTTTTGAAATAGTTGAATTTGAAAAAGTTATTGAATCTCAGTATATTACAAGAAGTTTGAGTAATAGAGCAGAAGAACTTACAGTACAGGCAAAAGAGTTGAGTTTAAGAAATACAAGAACTAGTAAATTATCTAATTTATCACTTCAATTATATAGTTTGTTATTGAAAGAAGGATACGTAAAAGATGATGTTGATGCTCAAAAAGTTAAACTTTATTTTGAAAAAAGATTACCCAAGTATAAATTGTCTGAATTGGGGTTTAAAGAAAAACTTTTTTTATACAAAGCTTATTTATGGCATAGTTTAATTATGCAAGATTTTGTTTTGAGTTATAAATATTCTCAAAAATGGGTTAATTTATTTGAGGAAAATCCAAACATGAAAAAACAAAATTCTGTTTTTTATCTTAAAGGAGTTAATTATTTATTAGAATCACTTTACTTGATTAAACATAAAACAAAATTTAATAAAGTCCTTGAAGATTTAAATTTTGATATACAAAATAAAAATATAGCTATAAACGAAAATACCAACACCCTAACGTTTTTATATTACTATCAAAATAAATTAAACCTTTATTTTTTAGAAGGACGGTTTCATAAGGGAATTCATTTTGTAATTAAATTATTAAATGAAATTAAAAATTATGAAACAAAAATTGATGCACATCATATCATGGTTTTTTACTATAAAATTGCATGTATGTATTTTGGTGCAGGAAAAAATGAAGAGTGTATTTTTTATTTAGAAAAAATTATAAACAATAAAAATTTAAAGATGCGTGAAGATTTATTGTGCTTTTCGCGTGTGCTGAATTTAGTTGCACATTACGATGCTGGCTTAGATTATAATATTGATAAATTAATAATTTCAACCTATAAATTTTTACTTAAGATGAATGATTTGCATGAGGTACAGCGCAAAATGATTTCATTTTTAAAAAATTTGAGTGCCATATACCCTCAAGATCTTCACAAAGCATTTGTGAAATTGCATAAGGAACTTAAAGAGTATGAAAATCATCCTTATGAGAAACGCTCATTTTTATATTTGGATATTTTGTCATGGTTAGAAAGTAAAATACAAAATGTACCAGTTGAAGAGATAATTAAACAAAAGGCACAAATATTAATAAAATAAAAAATATAAAAATATTTTTTTATTAAATAAATAATAGCATATTTGCTTAGTCAATATGAAAACATTAATTATCAATATTATTTCTATCAACGTCTTTGTGATTATTTTACAAGTAGGCTAGGAATGTTATTGTTGTTTATAAAAATTAAAAACCTTCCTAAAATTTTCAGGAAGGTTTTTTTTATTAATTAAAAAGAGTAATTGTGCAACTAATTAATTTAAATAGTATCATTTTAATTCAAGTCATTAGTATAAAGCGAATGATTTGATACAAATTTATATTGAAAAAAATAAAACCTGTATCAGTAAACCGATACAGGTTTTTTTATTGGATAATCATTGTAAAAAAACAAGATGTAACTATCAGGAAAACAAAGGTGTAAGTGAAATAAAACTACAATGGATATTGTAAAACATGAAAACAAAAAAAACATAAAACAAATCCCTAATTTAAATTTGCTTTTTATTGAAAAAAACAAATAAAAAGTAGATTGTTTTAAAAATAATTTAAAATAATTTAAAAAGCACTAAAACAAATGCAATTAAATAAGTATAGTAAAAGAGTAACGCAAGACCCAACACAACCAGCAGCACAAGCAATGTTATATGGAGTTGGACTTTCAGAACAAGATATGAAAAAGCCTCAGGTGGGTATTGTAAGTACTGGTTTTGATGGAAACCCTTGTAATATGCACTTAAATAATTTGGCTTCTCAAATTAAAGAGGAGGTTAACAAAGAGAATCAGATTGGGTTAATATTTAACACTATTGGTGTAAGTGATGGTATTTCAATGGGAACTTCAGGAATGAATTACTCATTACCATCTAGAGATATTATTGCTGACTCTATTGAAATAGTTATGAATGCTCAAAGTTATGATGGATTGGTAGCCGTTGTAGGATGTGATAAAAATATGCCAGGAGCAATTATAGCAATGTTACGTTTAAACCGACCTTCGTTAATGGTATATGGAGGAACTATTGCTTCAGGACGTTATAAAGGCAAAAAACTAAATATTGTTTCTGCATTTGAGGCTCTTGGGCAAAAAATATCTGGAGATATTTCAGAAGAAGAATACAAAGAAATTATTAAGAATGCTATTCCAGGAGCAGGAGCCTGTGGTGGAATGTATACGGCAAATACCATGGCGTCATCTATTGAAGCTATGGGATTTGCATTGCCTTATAACTCATCTATTCCTGCTGAAAACCCTCATAAAGAAAGTGAAAGTGAACGAATAGCTTCAGCAATTAAAAACTTGTTGGAACAAGATTTAAAACCACTAGATATTATTACCAAAAAATCATTAGAAAATGCGGTGGCTTTGGTTAATGCTTTAGGAGGTTCAACCAATGCTGTTTTGCACTATTTGGCTATTGCACATGCTGCAGAAATTGATTTTACGTTAGAAGATTTTCAACGTGTAAGTGATAGAACACCGCTAATAGCAGATTTAAAACCAAGTGGAGAATATTTAATGGAAGACGTTCACGGTGTTGGAGGAACACCAGCCGTGATGAAATATTTACTAGAAAAAGGATATTTACATGGAGATTGTATGACGGTTACGGGTAAAACCTTGGCAGAGAATTTAGCACATGTAAAAGCCTTAAGTTTTGAAGAAGACCAACAAGTAATTCATCCAACTGAAAAAGCTTTAAAATCATCAGGAAACCTTCAAATTCTTTATGGAAACCTAGCAGAAGAAGGTTCTGTTGCAAAAATTAGCGGTAAAGAAGGAAATTTATTTGAAGGAAAAGCAGTTGTTTTTGACGGTGAAGATAATGCTAACAAAGGTATTGGAGAAGGAAAAGTATCTAGAGGAGATGTTGTTGTAATTAGATATGTTGGTCCGAGAGGAGGTCCTGGAATGCCAGAAATGTTAAAGCCAACATCTATGATTATGGGAGCTGGTTTAGGAAAATCAGTAGCCTTAATTACAGATGGTCGTTTTTCAGGAGGAACACATGGATTTGTAGTTGGCCATATTACGCCAGAAGCACAATCTGGAGGAGTTATAGGATTGATAAAGGATGGAGATACAATTGTTATTGATGCAGAAAACAAAACAATTAATGTAAAATTAACGGATGAGGAATTGGCAGAAAGAAAGTCTAATTGGAAAGCACCGGAATTAAAACATAAAAAAGGAATATTATATAAATATGCTAAAACCGTTTCCTCGGCTTCTGAAGGTTGTGT
>JAMOMG010000050.1 GCA_027068695.1 Flavobacteriaceae bacterium | reverse complement strand
GAGTAGTATGATTTATAGGGATCAGGCACATTAATAACAAAAGTATTTGGCAATTTATTTTCATCAATAGTTGAAATATTTTCTTGTTTCGTTATTTTTCCAATTAGCTCTCTTGTTCCCATATTTATAAAATTTATATTTTCCATTTAAACTTATCTCTTTTTTTTATAATAAACAAGTAAAATTCATTACATAACATATTTTTTTTAATTTTACTATGCGCGCATAGTATTTTTTCATATATTTGGGAAATGTTAAAAGAACAAACTATAGATCATATGCTAAGAGCTACTTGGCAAGCTGTAGCCAAAATGTACAATGAGCAAGCAGCTAAATATGACAGTACAATGGCTATGGCATTTGTTTTATTAAATATAGATATTGAGAAAGGAACACCCTCAACATCACTTGGTCCATTAATGGGAATGGAACCTACAAGTTTATCTCGTATTTTAAAAAGTATGGAGGATAAAAAATTAATTTATAGAGAGAAAAATCCTGAAGACGGTAGAAGTGTACTTATAAAATTAACAGATTTTGGTATTGAAAAACGTAAAACATCACGTGAACATGTAATACTATTTAATGAAACTGTAAGAAAAAATATTTCAACAGAAAAAATTAAGCATTTTTTCGAAGTTACCGAAACAATCAATAAATTAATAACTAACAAAAAGGTTTTTGAAACAAATCCGACTAAATTAAAACATAAAATCTAAAAAATGAAAAGACCAATAAAAAAAGTAGCTGTAATTGGTTCCGGTATTATGGGATCAGGTATTGCCTGTCATTTTGCAAATGTTGGTGTGGAAGTTTTGCTATTGGATATTATTCCTCGCGAACTAAACGCTTCAGAAAAAGCAAAAGGACTTACATTAGAAGATAAAGCTGTACGTAACAGATTGGTGAACGACAGTTTGAAGGCCTCCTTAAAATCTAAACCATCACCTATTTATAATAAAAAATTTGCTGATAGAATTTCTACAGGAAATTTAGAAGATGATATTTCTAAAATTAAAGATGTTGATTGGATTATTGAAGTTGTTGTTGAACGATTAGATATCAAACAATTGGTTTTTGAGAAAATTGAAAAGTATCGCAAACCTGGTACGCTAATTTCTTCTAATACTTCTGGTATTCCTATTAAATTTATGAATGAAGGTAGAAGTGAAGATTTTCAACAACATTTTGCAGTAACTCACTTCTTCAATCCTCCACGTTATCTAAAATTGTTTGAAGTAATTCCTGGCCCTAATTGCAAACAAGAAGTAACTGATTTTTTAATGATGTATGGTGAAAAATTCTTAGGTAAAACTTCTGTTTTAGCTAAAGATACTCCTGCATTTATAGGAAATAGAGTTGGTATTTTTGGAATTATGAGTTTATTCCACCAAGTAAAAGAATTAGGTTTAACAGTTGAAGAAGTTGATAAATTAACTGGACCTGTTATTGGTCGGCCAAAATCTGCTACCTTTAGAACTGTTGATGTTGTTGGGTTAGATACCCTAGTCCATGTTGCTAATGGTATTTATGAAAATTGCCCGAATGATGAAGCTCATGAACTATTTAAATTACCAGATTTTATCAATAAAATGATGGAAAATAAATGGCTGGGTAGCAAAACTAAACAAGGTTTTTACAAAAGAGTTGTTGAAAATGGAAAAAAATCTATTCTATCTCTAGACTTAGACACTTTAGAATACAGACCAAGTAAAAAAGCAAAATTTGCAACACTTGAAATGACCAAAACTATTGATAATGTAATTGATAGGTTTAAAGTGTTAATAAAAGGAAAAGACAAAGCCGGTGAATTTTACAGAAAAAACTTTGCTGCTATGTTTGGATACGTTCAAAATAGAATTCCAGAAATCTCAGACGAATTATACCGTTTAGATGATGCTATGAAAGCTGGTTTTGGTTGGGGTCACGGTCCTTTTCAAATTTGGGATGCCATTGGAATTGAAAAAGGAATAGAATTAATGCAAGCTGAAAATATTCCTGTAGCCAATTGGATTACCGAAATGCTTGAAAGTGGTAATAAATCATTCTACACCATAGAAAATGGTGCCAAGTATTACTACGCTATTCCTTCAAAAAAACAAGAAAAAATACCTGGGCAAGATAGCTTTATTATTCTTGATAATATTAGAGAAGCTAAAACTATTTGGAGTAATTCAGAAGCTGCAATTCAACATTTAGGTGATGGTATTTTAAACGTAGAATTCCGTTCAAAAATGAATACTATTGGTAGTGGTGTAATTCAGGCTATTAATAAAGGAATTGATTTAGCAGAGCAAGAATATGAAGCTGTTATCATTGGTAATCAGGCTCCTAATTTTTCTGTAGGTGCTAATTTGGCTATGGTATTTATGACTGCTGTAGAACAAGAATATGACGAACTTGGGTTTGCTATTAAAGCATTTCAAGATACTGTTATGAGATTACGTTACTCAAGTGTACCAACTATTGTTGCCCCGCACGGAATGACACTTGGTGGTGGTTGCGAAATGACTTTACATGCAGATAAAGTTGTAGCTGCTGCTGAATCATACATTGGTTTGGTAGAATTTGGTGTAGGCTTATTACCTGGTGGTGCAGGAACAAAAGAAATGACCTTAAGAGCTGCTCAGACCTTTAAAGATGGTGATGTTCAATTAAACAGGTTAAGAGAACACTTTTTAGCCATTGCAATGGCAAAGGTAAGTACTTCTGCTTATGAGGCATTTGATTTAGATATTCTAAAACCGGGAAAAGATTTAGTAGTTGTTAACAGAGACCGACAAATTGCGACTGCAAAACGTTACGCGTTGCAAATGGTTAAAGATGGCTATACGCAACCTACTCCTCAAAAAGTAAAAGTACTTGGAAAACAATCATTAGGTATGTTTTTGGTTGGAACTGATGCTATGGAAAAAGGATTTTATATTTCAGAACACGATAAATTAATTGGTAACAAAATTGCCTACGTAATGTCTGGTGGAGATTTATCTGAACCAACTTATGTTTCTGAACAATATCTACTCGATTTAGAACGTGAAGCTTTTCTTTCATTATTAACTGAGAAAAAGACACTACAACGAATTGAGCATACGCTAAAAACTGGTAAACCATTAAGAAATTAAAAACATGAAAACAGCATATATAGTAAAAGGATATAGAACTGCAGTAGGTAAAGCACCTAGAGGTGTTTTCAGATTTAAAAGATCGGATGATTTGGCTGCAGAAACCATTCAATATTTATTAAAACAAGTACCTCAACTAGATATATCTAGAATTGATGACGTAATGGTGGGTTGTGCAATGCCCGAAGGTTCTCAGGGTTTAAATATGGGACGTTTAATTTCATTAATGGGATTAAATTCTGTTGATATACCTGGAGTTACTGTAAATCGTTTTTGCTCTTCCGGTATTGAAACTATTGCAATGGCCTCTGCTAAAATAGCAGCAGGTATGGCAGATTGTATTATTGCAGGAGGAACAGAAAGCATGAGTTCAGTACCTATGGGTGGTTACAAACCTGAATTAAATTATGACGTTGTAAAAGCAGGCCATGAAGATTATTATTGGGGAATGGGAACTACCGCTGAAGCAGTGGCTAACAAATACAATGTATCACGCGAAGATCAAGATGTTTTTTCATTTAATTCGCATCAAAAAGCTTTAAAAGCAATTAAAGAAGGAACTTTTAAAGATGATATTGTTCCTATCACTGTTAATCAAACTTATTTAGATTCAAAAGGCAAACGCAAAGAAAAAAGCTATGTAGTTGATACTGATGA
>JAMOMG010000049.1 GCA_027068695.1 Flavobacteriaceae bacterium | reverse complement strand
TTTATGGAATTGCTGCTGTTTTACCTCGTGTAATTAATTTTTTATTGGTTCGTGTTCATACAGATGCTTTACCTGCAAATAACTATGCTGAAAATACTAATTTTTATATTTGGGCTGCTCTTTTTTCCGTGCTTTTAACTTTTGGGATGGAAACAGCTTTCTTTCGATTTTATAAATCTGAAGAGAAAAAGGATACCTTAATTTCTACTGCTTTTATTAGTGTCTTTTTTTTAGCAATATTTTTTGTTTTTATGGCTTTTTTATTTTCTGATTTTTTTACTCAGATATTTGATTTTGGAGGAAACCCTCTTCAATTAAAATTATTAATAGGTATTTTAGCAATTGATACGTTAGCTGTAATTCCTTTTGCTTATCTACGCGCTTCAAACAGACCTATTAAATACGCTATTATTAAATTAATTAATGTTGGAGTTATTGTTAGTATTAATCTAGTTTTCTTAAAATTTATCCCTCAATTTTTAAATGAAGGAAAATCAATACCTCAACTTTTAGAAAATGCTTTTAACAGTACCTATATTGTTAACT
This sequence comes from Flavobacteriaceae bacterium, assembly GCA_027068695.1. The sequence continues at coordinate 1,842 of JAMOMG010000049.1, read as the reverse complement.
TTATATTTATAGCGAATATTGTTGGAAGTGCTATTTCATTTTTACTATTGCTACCTTATTTATTAAAATTCAACTGGAATTTTAACATTGTTTTATTAAAAAAAATGCTTTCTTACTCCTGGCCAATTGCTATTGCTGGAGTTGCATATGTTATTAATGAAAATTTAGATAAAATTTTAATTGGTAAAATGATTGATAAAAATACGATGGGTATTTATGCGGCTTGTTATAAACTAGCTATTTTTATGAATTTATATATTATGGCTTTTAGATTGGGTGCTGAACCTTTCTTTTTTAATCATTCCAATCATAAAAATGCAAAAGAGATTTATGCACGAATTTTAAACTATTTTATAATTATAGGTTCTTTAGTTTTTGTAGGAATTGTTGTTTTTATTGATTTTTTGAAGCAACTATTTATAAATCAACAATATTGGGAAGCAATCATTATTGTACCAATTATTTTACTAGCAAATTTATTTTTAGGTATTTATCACAATTTAGCTATTTGGTATAAACTCACCGATAAAACACGTTATGCAATGTTGTTTTCTATAACAGGGGCTTTAATAACAATAATTCTTAACTTAGTTTTAATTCCAAAAATTGGATTTATAGCATCAGCTTGGGCTACACTTGCAGCATACGGAACTATGATGGTTCTCTCTTACTTTATTGGTAAAAAACACTACCCTGTTCCTTATAATTTAAAAAAATCTGGAAGTTATTTAATTGCCTCAATTTTTATTTCATTTATATCATTTGAGTTTTTTAGAGAAAATTATATAGTTTCTACTGGACTTGTCTTGGTATTTGGAGTTTTAATTTTTTGGAACGAAAAAAAGGAATTACTAGCAATTATTAAAAAATAATACATGAAAGTACAAATTATCAACAAATCAACACACGAATTACCAAATTACGAAACAATAGCATCGGCTGGGATGGATTTAAGAGCAAATATTTCAGAAGAAATTATACTAAAACCTTTGGAGAGAGCCATTGTTAAAACCGGGTTATTTATTGCTTTACCTGTAGGTTTTGAAGCGCAAGTTCGTCCACGTAGTGGTTTGGCCGCAAAAAAAGGAATAACAGTTTTAAATTCTCCTGGAACTATTGATGCTGATTATAGAGGTGAAATTGGTGTAATTTTAGTGAATTTGTCTAATGAAAATTTTGTGATAAATGATGGTGAACGAATTGCACAATTGGTAATTGCAAAACACGAACGTGCAGCATGGGAACAGGTAGATGTTTTAAGCGAAACAGATAGAGGTTCTGGAGGTTTTGGAAGTACTGGAATATGAAAAATTTAAACACCTGTTAGGTTTTGAAAACCTAACAGGTGTTTAAAAGTCTATAATTTATTTTTAGCCCCGATAGCAGTGACAGCTTTTTTGGTGAAATACCAAAAAACTATAACGGATAGCGGGAAATAGCTTCAAAAAATAAAAAAGAGACTCGTTGTAAAGTCCTTAAAAATCGTCATTCTGAAACAAGTTCAGAATGACGAAAAATTTATTTTTATACAACCTTTTTAATAATAGATTTCTTAATCCTTACTATTTATTGCTTCTTTAATCTTCGTTTCTAATTCATCAGCTAATTCTGGGTTATCTTGAATTAAAGCTTTAACAGCATCACGCCCTTGACCTAATTTGGTGTCTCCATAACTAAACCATGAACCACTTTTTTTAACAATTCCGAACTCAACGCCTAAATCTAAAATCTCACCTGTTTTGGAAATACCTTTACCATACATAATGTCAAATTCAGCTATTCTAAATGGTGGAGCTACTTTGTTTTTTACCACTTTAACCTTTGTACTGTTACCAATAACTT
>JAMOMG010000048.1 GCA_027068695.1 Flavobacteriaceae bacterium | reverse complement strand
CCTAAATCTAAAATCTCACCTGTTTTGGAAATACCTTTACCATACATAATGTCAAATTCAGCTATTCTAAATGGTGGAGCTACTTTGTTTTTTACCACTTTAACCTTTGTACTGTTACCAATAACTTTATCTCCATCTTTAATTTGTGTTCTTCTGCGAATATCTAAACGAACTGAAGCATAGAATTTTAATGCATTACCACCTGTAGTAGTTTCAGGATTACCAAACATTACACCAATTTTTTCACGTAACTGATTTATAAAGATAACCGTACAATTTGTTTTATGAATAGTACCTGTTAATTTACGAAGTGCTTGTGACATTAAACGAGCATGTAACCCCATTTTAGAATCTCCCATTTCACCTTCAATTTCACTTTTGGGTGTTAATGCTGCAACTGAATCTATTACAATAATATCTATAGCTCCTGAACTTATTAAATTATCTGCTATTTCTAATGCTTGTTCACCATAATCGGGTTGAGAAATAATTAAATTATCAATATCAATACCTAAATTTTGAGCATAAAAACGATCAAAAGCATGTTCTGCATCAATAAAAGCGGCAATACCACCAGCTTTTTGAGCTTCAGCAATTGCATGTAAGGTTAATGTTGTTTTACCTGATGACTCTGGTCCGTAAATTTCAATAACTCTACCACGTGGATAACCACCAACTCCTAAGGCTAAATCTAACCCTAATGAACCTGTTGAAATAGCATCAATATCATCTATTGGCATATCTCCCATTTTCATAACAGCTCCTTTTCCGTATGATTTATCTAATTTATCTAACGTAAGTTGTAATGCTTTTAATTTTGCTGCTTTTTCTTTATCGTCTGCCATAATTTTAATAAATAAGTTTAAATTATTTTGTTGCTAAAATATAAAAAACTATTGAGTATATTTATCGTTTATTTATAATAATATTTATTGCTTTCGATATGAAAAAATCTTCATTAATAGAAAATGTAGTTTACAACGAATTAAAACCTGCTATTTCAGTTTTATTTGAAACTGATTCAACAAAAGAAATAAGAATAATTTTTAAAGAAAATCAACAAATGAAAGAACATAAAACTTCTTTTCCTATTACTGTTGAAATTTTTGAAGGTGCTATTGATTTTGGTGTAAAAGGAACTATTTATAATTTGGTAAAAGGTGATTTGGTTTCATTAGAAGCAAATGTACCTCATGATTTGGTTGCTAAAAAAAATAGTATTGTACGCTTAACACTTTCTAAATTAGATACTGTTGAACGTGTTATTAAGGTTACTGAATAATATTAGGTTTTTATTTTTT
>JAMOMG010000047.1 GCA_027068695.1 Flavobacteriaceae bacterium | reverse complement strand
GTTCAATTCGTTATTTTTTACTTCAGTAATTAACAAACCAATTATATTTTCGTCTGCTTCAACCTCTAAATTCGTTGAATTTCCTTGAGTTAAGTATAAATTAATTCCTTGTTGTACTTTAATCTCATTAAAATCGGAATTAATTGTGCGTTCTTCAGAAACTACCTTTCCGTTTCCTCTAATACCTGTTATTCCATCTATAAAACATGAAGAAGTTGTTAGTAAAATTACAAGTAATGCTGTTATTTTTGTAAAGGTTTTCATATTGTGTTATTTTAGTTGTTAATTCAAAGGTATTTTAAAGTGAAAGAGATAAATAATTTTTTTATATGAGTTGTTGAATTAGGAGTATGAACTGTAATTATTCAATTTTAATTCCGTTCTCATTAATTTTAATTTCCGCATTTTTATTACCGTCTTTTACTTTTATATTTACGCCATCTTTATCAATGTCTAATTTAAAATGGTTGTTCTTATTTTTAAAATCACTTCCGTAGATAGCTGGGTTACAGTCTAAACATTCTAAGCCATTTTCAGTCATTTTGAAATAATGTTTTGGCATATCTCTATCGTGAATGTCTTGAATATTATCTACATCATCCAAATAAGTTTTAGTAGAGTTATTTAAATAAATTATAGAGTTGATGGGTAGGTAAATAATAACATCAACAGATTGACTTTTAAACTTGTTTTTAAAATCTGATAAGAAATAACCATTCAATAGCAAGTTTTTATCCTCTAAATTGAATTGGTATTCAATTGTTTCTGCGTCATTATTTGCCGCTAAACGATTTTTACCTTCAGATTCTTTTCTTATTTTAATAAAGGCAATTGTTTTATCGGTAGGTTTAATATTTACACTTATTCTTGTTGAATAAAGTTTTTGAATATCATTATCATATACCGTTTCATAATCATAACGTCTTCTTAACTCACTTCTATTTGAAAGGTTATCATCACCAATCATTTTTACAACTAGTGTGTCAGTACCTACAATTGTTAAATCTTGTTTTTGAATAAAAACACCATCATATGCAGTTTGTGTTGCAAAATTTATACCAGCAAAACCTAGACCGAGCAAAGATATAATCCAAATACCTAACAAGGATAATTTTGTTGTTGTACTAAATGATTTTACATTGTTTGAAATAATTTTTAACCCAAGCATAAACAATATTATGAATGGTACCCCAATGGCAATAAAAGTAAATAAAATTAAAATCCAAGAGGGAACAACAGAATCATAAAAGAAAGGAGGGTAGTTTATATAATCTTTCCCAAAACCTAATAGTTCTACACTACCCCAAGAAAAGGCTCCAAATATTAATCCAATTAAAGTGGCTGCAGCAATAAAAATTAAAAGTCCCCCAATAAATTTTCCGAAAATAGTTAGAATGGCCAAAATAATTTTCCCCAATGTGTCTACAATCTCCTGCATACCAGATTTGGCTTTATTTTTAAATTCATCACTATTAACCTTATCGGTTACGTCGTTAACACCTTCTTTTACGCGTGATGTAATATCTTGAAATTCCTCTCTAATTTTACGCTCTATGTTACTAATATTTACAGGCTCTCCTTTCATTTGCAATTTTTCAGCTGTAGTTTCTGCAACCGGAATCAATATCCATAATAAAGGGTATATTAAGAATCCAACTCCAAAACCAAAGAATAATATAAGCCAAATAATACGCATCCAAATTACATCCATACCAAAATAATGTGCCAACCCTGAACATACACCTCCTAAAAATTTATCATCACCATCTCTAAATAATTTTTTTGAAGAAGTTTTAGAACGATATTTTGGTTCTTCATCAAATATTTCTTCATCAACCAAGTAATCTTCAGGTTTCCCCATTATTTTTGTTATTTCATCTATGTCGTTTTCATTAACAACTTGGCGTTCATTCTTAATTCTTTCTGAAAGTAACTCTCCAATTCTATGTTCAATATCATTTAAAATTTCATCTCTTCCTTGAGGGTCATCACTTAAAGATCGTCTAATGGCATCTAAATAAAGTTTTAATTTTTGATAAGCTAATTCATCAATATGAAAAAAGATGCCTCCTAAATTTATATTTATTGTTTTGTTCATTTTGTAGTTGGTTTATTGGTAGTTACTAAGTTTACTGCTTTTACAAGGTCACTCCAAGTAGTATTTAATTCTTTTAAGAAGAAGTTACCGGTTTCTGTTAATGCATAGTATTTTCGTGGTGGTCCCGATGTTGATTCTTCCCAACGGTAGCTGAGTAAACCTGCATTTTTTAATCTAGTTAATAAAGGGTAAACAGTTCCTTCAACAACTAGTAATTTTGCATCTTTTAAATGCGATATAATTTCAGAAGTATAGGCATCTCCATTTTGTAATATTGAAAGTATGCAATACTCTAAAACTCCTTTTCGCATTTGAGCTTTTGTGTTTTCTATCTTCATAAGTTGAGATTTAATAATTTAAAAGCATATCGTTATTTTATAAATTCTATGGTAAACGGGTATTTGTAAAACTCTCCATTGCTTGCTTTCATACTTGCAATAATGATTAAGACAATTTTTAATAATATTGCTGGTATTATACCTATAATTATGGCTATTAAACCCAATCCCAACGTAAAAATAACAATTGGGACAAACAATAAAGCGAGTAAGAAACCATATAAGAGTAAACTTAATTGAAAGTTAACAGCCGATTTACCGTGTATATCAATGTATGAACTTTCATTTTTTCTTGCAGACCACAATACTAGCGGTACAATAATATTTCCAAAAGGGAAGAACCACCCAGAAAAGCTGCTTAAGTGTGTTATTGAACTATAATTTTTATCGTTTTGTGTAATCATAAATTTAGTTTATGGTAATTTCCTATGCAAATATATATATAAAAGACAGTAGTATGCAACACATAGTACTATAATTTAACATAATTTTAACAAAAAAATAGTTATTTACGCTCGGGAATTTTAATTAACTTGTCAAAAAAATATTATAAACTTATATGGAAGTTACAGTAAAAAACATGAAGAGATTTTTGATGTTTAAATTACCATCAGCGTATTTATGTGGAGTGAAATTAAAAGAGATTGATAACGAAAAAGCAGTAGTAACTGTAAAGTACAAGTGGATAAATCAAAACCCATTTAATTCTATGTATTTTGCTGTACAATCAATGGCTTCAGAGCTTTCAACAGGAGCTATTGTTATTAAGAAAATTAGTGAAAGCGGTCGGAAAATTTCTATGCTTGTAACCAATCATTCTGGAACTTTCACAAAAAAGGCTGTTGGTTTAATAACATTTACTTGTAATGATGGTAATTTGATTGATGATGCTATTAAAAAAACCATTGAAACAGGTGAAGGTCAAACAATTTTAATGAATTCTGTTGGAGTAGATGAAAAAGGCGACCAAGTTTCGGCCTATAAATACGAGTGGAGTTTAAAATTAAAATCTAAAAAATAACATAAAATAAAAAGTTATGAATGCACATGAAATAGATTATAAAATTTATGGAGAGGAAATGCAATTTGTTGAAATTGAACTAGACCCTCAAGAGAGTGTTATTGCTGAATCTGGAGGGTTTATGATGATGAATGATGCTATTGAGATGGATACTATTTTTGGAGATGGATCCAATAAAGAAGAAGGAATTATGGGTAAACTATTTTCAGCAGGTAAGAGATTATTAACAGGTGAAGGATTGTTTATGACACTTTTTTCAAATGTTGGTAATGCTAAAAAGAAAGTCTCATTTGCAGCTCCATATCCCGGTAAAATTATACCTATTGATTTAAGTGAGGTTGA
>JAMOMG010000046.1 GCA_027068695.1 Flavobacteriaceae bacterium | reverse complement strand
TATTAAAACATATAAAAATGATAACCACCATATTTAAAAAAGATTTAAAGTTGTTTTTTTCAAATAAAAAGAACGTAGTATTAACCTTTTTAATACCAATTTTATTGATATCATTGTTTGCTTTTGCATTTGGAGGTATTTCAACTAAGTCTTCTGAAGACAAGCAAGTTACACTGTTGTATGCCGATTTTGATTCTTCTTCAACTTCAAAAAAAATAAAAGAGCAACTAGATACAATAAGTGCGGTTAATTTGATGCAAGTTACCTTGGAAGAAGGAAGTAATGCTTTGCTAAAAGGAAAATACTCTGGTTTTTTAATATTAAATAAAGGACTTAAAGATTCATTACTTTTGTCTAAAAAGCTACCAATCACATATAAATATGATGCTTCAAATCCATTTGAAGCAAAAATGCTTCAATCTATAATTACCGGAGTGATTATGAGTACAATTGGCAGTCAGTTATATATACGTAAAGTAGAAAACTATATAAATACAGAGTTTAAAACTATGCCAAACAACCTGAAACAACGTATTTTAACCGATATTTCACAAGTTTCATTTAAAAATAAGGCCTCAACATCAGCAATTATAAAAGCTGTTCCAGTCATAAAAGAATCTTCTAATACAGGAAATTTAGGATTAATTCAGGCAGTTGCTGGTACTGCAATTATGATGTTACTATTTAGTATTTCTGGAGTTGGTGGAGGTTTATTAGAAGAAAAAGAATCGGGAACATTGTCTCGCTTACTTTACACACCTATTAAAACAACAAGTATTTTATATGGTAAAATGTTAGCCACATTATTTATTTCAATGTTACAATTATTTACAATGTTTGTTTTTGCTTGGATAGCCTTTGATTTACCTATATTTAAAGATCTAATAAGTCTTATTTTACTTACAATAGCCGTTGCTTTTTCAGTTTCAAGCTTTGGAGTATTTTTAGTTTCTGTATCAAAAACGCGTCAGCAATTACAAAATTTAAGTACCATTATTATTTTATTGATGTCTGCCATTGGAGGAAGTATGATTCCTTTATTTGTGATGCCAAGTATCATGCGAAAAATAGCAGTAATAAGCTTAAATTACTGGGGTATTCAAGGATATTATGATATTTTTTGGAGAAACCTTTCTACTTTTGAAATTTTGCCAAGAATAGGTGTTCTAAGCTTGATAGGTATTGTAATGCTACTTATTTCAATACCACTTTTTAAACGGAATATAGTATCGCTTACAAATTAAAATTTTCTGGAACTTTACCTTTTACATCTCTATAAAAGTCATAAATAAAATTAAAATCTTCTTCCATATTACCCGTTAGATAATAAGGATTTGATACTTTAACTTGTTTATTTTCAAAATCAAAGGTTATCATAACAATAGGTACATTTGCCCCTTTAGCTATGTAATAAAATCCGGTTTTCCATTTGGTTATTTTTTTACGCGTTCCTTCTGGAGACATTGCTAAAATAAATTTTTCATGACTATTGAAAATATTTATAATAGCATCAACTTTGTTGTTGCTTTTACTTCTATCAATTGGTGTTCCTCCTAGCCATCTAAAAATAAAACCAAAAGGAGGCTTAAATAATGATGCCTTACCTATATAATTTGCTGGTACTTCCTCTGCAAATTTAATGGCAATTCCCAGAGGGAAATCAAGCCAGTGCGTATGTGGAGCACCAAGAATAATACATTTATTTAAATCTTTTTGGAATTTCCCAACCGTTTTCCAGCCTAAAATGGTATATAAAATAAATCGTGTAAGTGTTTTCATATAATTGTTAATAACTCCGTTTTTATTTTTAAACTTCAAGTTATTTCAGCAAATATAAAAATCTTACTTTTATAATCGATAAAAATTCAAAAATTCCATTTATGAAAAAAATAATGCTTTTAGTACTATTGTTTAGTCTTACAAAAATAAATGCTCAAAATACCGATGTGAAAATGGGACCAATTATTGAAAACTACGGCAAAGTATTTCAAATTGCAAACCCAGAGTTGTTACTTAAAACAGATAAAGTATATAATGTGATTTTTGATATTTACACCGATAAATCTGAAGGAAACAGTGTAAACCCTTTACTAAATACTGTTGCTAGGTATTTAAATATGCACGCACAACAAGGTGTTCCTTTAAAAAACATGAATGTTGTTATTGTTTTACACGGAGCAGCCACCAAAAATGCTTTGAATGATAGTTCATATCAAAAACATTTTAAAATTAGTAATCCAAACACAGCTTTAATTGAAGCATTAACAAAAGCCAATGCAAAACTATTTGTTTGTGGGCAATCTTATGTTGCACATAAATACCAGATGAATGAAAAATCTACCCAAGTAAAACTCGCGCTTTCTGCTTTAACTGTATTGATAGAATACCAAACAAATGGCTATCAACTTATAACTTTTAATTAGGCTATGGAACCGTATATTATTGGCATTATTATTTTAATTTCAGGCTTACTAATAGGATTTTTCATAAGCAAATTACTTGCTAAAAGTTCTTACAGTAAAGTAATTTCAGCATTAGAAACTAGAAATAAACTATTACTTGAAGAAAAAGATTCTACTACCATTACAATTAGTAAGTTAAATGAAGATATTCAACTTTTAAGAAATGAAAAACACGCATTAGATTTAGAACTCGCAAATAAAATTTCTGAGTTAAAATATTTAGAAAAAAAATTAGAAGAAAATAAGTCTGAAATAGGAAAACTTCAAGAAAAATTTAGTAAAGATTTTGAAATATTAGCAAATAGAATTTTAGAAGAAAAATCTGCTAAATTCACATTGAAGAATAAAGAAAATTTAGAAACGATATTGAATCCTCTTCAAGAAAAAATTCAAAGTTTTGAAAAGAAGGTAGAAGACACAAACAAGGAGGATATACAGCGAAATTCAGCCCTTATTGAAAAAATAAAATCTCTTGAATCATTAAATCAGCAAATGAGCCAAGATGCCATTAATTTAACAAATGCCTTAAAAGGTGAATCTAAAACCCAAGGTGATTGGGGTGAAATACAATTGGAAGTATTACTTGAAAAGGCAGGGTTAGCCAAAGGGCTTCACTATACAACTCAGGGAGGCTTCAGAGATGAAAATGATTTATTAAAAAAACCCGATTTTATTATTAATTTACCCGATAATAAACAACTAATTATTGATTCAAAAGTTTCACTAACAGCGTATGAAAATTATTTTAATGCCGAAAATGAAGCTACTCAAAAAATAGCTTTAAAAAACCATTTAATAAGTATTCGTAAACATTTTAAAGAGTTAGGGGAAAAAAATTACACCGATTTGTATGGTATAAATACTCCAGATTACGTTTTAATGTTTATTCCTATAGAACCTGCTTTACTAATTGCTTTGAATGAAGAGCGCAAAATATATTTAGAAGCTTTAGATAAAAACGTTGTATTGGTCTCTACTTCAACCCTGTTAGCCACTTTAAGTACTGTAGCTTCAATTTGGAAACAGGAAGATCAAAAAAGAAATGTATTGGAAATAGCTAAAGAAAGTGGTTTGCTCTATGATAAATTCGAAGGTTTTGTTCAAGATTTGATAAAAATAGGAAAAGCACTAAATTTATCACAAGAAAGCTATCAGAATGCTATGAATAAACTTTCGTCTGGAAGGGGTAACATGGTTAAAAAGGTTGAAAACCTTAAGAAATTAGGGGCTAAAACAAAAAAATCATTACCACAAAATATTTTAGATAGGGCAAATGAATAAAGTATTATAATCAAAAAACAGCCTTTCTAGATAAATTTTAGAAAGGCTGTTTTATTTTTAATTTTTTTTTAATTACTTTTTAAGAATCTTATCTAAAATCTCTTCTTTACTAATTTTTTTAGTACAGAAATACCAATCTTTACAATCCATATCTTCTTTACCATCCATTCTGTCTTTTGCAGTACCGCAAGAACCTGCAGGGCCAATAATTACATCGTCTCCTGGTCTCCAATCTGCTGGTGTTGCAACATCAAAAGCATCAGCTGTTTGTAGTGCAATTAATACCCTGTATAATTCATCAAAATTTCTACCTAAACTTAAAGGGTAATAAATAATAGTTCTTATAATTCCTTTTGGATCTACAAAAAATACAGCTCTCACAGCTTTAGTTGAATCTTCATTAGGTTGAAGCATCCCATATTTTTTGGCAATTTCCATAGTAATATCTTCAATTAAAGGAAATTTAACATCTATATTTTTCATTCCTTTATACTCTATTTTATCTTTAATTGATCGTAACCAAGCAATATGACTGTATAAACCATCAATTGACAAACCTATTAAACTACAATTAGCTTCTTTAAATTTATCTTCTAAAGATGCAAATGTGATAAATTCTGAAGTACAAACAGGTGTAAAATCTGCAGGATGGCTAAATAATATTGACCAACCTCCATTATAATCACTAGGAAAATTTATTTCTCCTTGTGTAGTTACTGCCTTAAATTCTGGTGCTTTATCTCCTATTCTTGGCATTGACGTAAATTCTTGTTGTGTTTCCATATTTATATGTTTTAAAAATTATTTCTATAACAAAGGTAGCCCATAACTAAAGTTGAAAAACTATAAATACAATTGATATATTTAATTTAAGTATCAGTAATATTGATAGTGTTTTAAAGTAAGGTTTAACTTAAAAATCCTGCAAAAAGCAGGATTTTTAATAGTTCTAAAATAACAAGAAGGTTTCCTATTTTTTAAATAATGGCTTATTTACCATTAGTTTATTAACTTTATTAGCAACTTCTTCAATAATCTTTGCATCTTCAAAATTAAGAATTACTTCATCAATTAAATCAACTACAACTTTCATATCTTCTTCTTTTAAACCTCGAGTTGTCACTGCTGCCGATCCTATTCTAATTCCTGAAGTAACAAAAGGGGACTTGTCATCAAACGGAACCATATTTTTATTTACGGTAATATCAGCCTTAACCAATGCATTTTCAGCATCTTTTCCACTAATATTTTTATTTCGTAAATCAATTAACATCATATGGTTATCTGTTCCACCAGAAATAATATTATATCCTTTTTTTACAAGAGCTTCTGCCATCGCAGCTGCATTTTTCTTTACCTGAATTTGATAATATAAAAACTCGTCTGTCAACGCCTCTCCAAAAGCAATAGCTTTTGCTGCAATTATATGCTCTAATGGTCCTCCTTGATTCCCTGGAAAAACAGCTGAATTAATTAAGGTAGACATTTTTTTTAACTTTCCATTCTTCAATTTCAAACCAAAAGGATTGTCAAAGTCTGTCCCAATCATTATCATTCCACCTCGAGGGCCTCGCAATGTTTTATGAGTTGTAGTTGTTACGAAATGACAATGAGGAATAGGGTCATTTAAAATACCTTTTGCTATTAAACCTGCCGGATGAGATATATCAGCTAATAATAAAGCTCCTACTGAGTCAGCTATTTTTCTAAAACGTTGAAAATCTATGTCTCTTGAATATGCTGAAGCACCAGCAATTATTAAATTAGGTTTTTCTCTTTCAGCAGTTTCTTGAATTTTATCGTAATTTAATATCCCCGTTTCTTTCTCAACTCCATAAAATGACGTTTTATATAATTTACCTGAAAAATTAACTGGCGAGCCATGCGTTAAATGCCCTCCATGAGACAAATCAAAACCTAAAATCTTATCACCTGGATTTAAAACTGCTTGGTAAACTGCTGCATTTGCTTGTGAACCAGAATGTGGTTGTACATTGACATATTCAGCTCCAAAAAGCTCTTTTGCTCTGTCAATGGCAATTTGTTCAATAATATCAACAACTTCACAACCTCCATAATAACGTTTATTAGGATATCCTTCTGCATATTTGTTAGTTAAAATAGAGCCAGCAGCTTCCATAACTTGATTACTTACAAAGTTTTCTGAAGCAATTAATTCTAACCCATTCGTTTGTCTATCTCTTTCTTGCTCTATTAAATCAAATATTACTTGGTCACGTTGCATTACGTATAAAATTTTAAAAGTTAAATTATTCGCAAAAATAGCAATTTCATTTCGCAATTAACAAGAATCTTATATATTTGATAAGAATATTTAATAATTGAAAATAAAATTTGTTCATATGCAAATAACAGCCAATAATCCAGACAGAAAATCATGGTTAAATGTTACCAAGGGGAGTGATTTCCCTATCCAAAATATACCTTTTGGGGTTTTTATTACCAAAGAGGATATTATAACTATAGGCACCAGAATTGGTGAATATGCCATAGATTTAGGTGCTTTTCACCAATTAGGTTATTTTGATGGCATACCACTTACCGATGATATGTTTATGCAAGATTCTTTAAATGATTTTATTGCAGATGGAAGAAAAACATGGAGATTGGTGCGTAATAGAATTGCTGATGTTTTTGATGCTGAAAATTCAAATCTGAGAGATAACAAAGAACATAGAGATATCATCATTTTTGACATGAATGATATTGAAATGTTACTACCTATTGATGTTGGTGATTATACAGATTTTTACTCTAGTAAAGAACATGCAACAAATGTAGGCGTAATGTTTAGGGGGAAAGACAATGCCTTAATGCCGAATTGGTTACACATGCCTGTTGCATATCATGGGAGGTCTTCATCTATTGTTGTTTCTGGAACACCTATTCACAGACCTTATGGACAAACGTTACCTATAGGTGAAACAACTCCTGTTTTTGGTCCTTCAACGAAGGTAGATATGGAACTTGAAACAGCATTTATAACCACTGCTGCAAATAATTTAGGAGAAGCAATACCCATTAATGAAGCTTGGGAATATATTTTTGGAATGGTTTTATTTAATGATTGGAGTGCGCGTGATATCCAAAAGTGGGAATATGTTCCTTTAGGCCCATTTCTAGGAAAAAACTTTGCTTCAACCATATCTCCTTGGATTGTTACAATGGATGCTTTGGAGCCTTTTAGATGTGAAGGCCCAAAACAAGATATAGCTCCACTACCCTATTTACAGCAAGAAAGAAAGGATAGCAGTTACGACATAAAACTAGAGGCTATTTTAGAAACTGAAAATGGCGACTTAAATGTATTGAGCAAATCTAATTTTAAGTATTTATATTGGACTATGTCTCAGCAATTGGCTCATCATACTATAAATGGGTGTAATATTAGAACAGGTGATATGATTGGTAGTGGTACCATTTCAGGTCCTACAAAAAACAGTTTTGGATCTATGCTTGAACTAACTTGGGCAGGAAAAGAGCCTATAAAATTAAAAGATGGTACCCAACGAACTTTCTTCAATAATGGAGATACTATTATTTTACGAGGTTCTTGTGAAAATAATAATATTAAAATAGGTTTTGGAAAATGTTCTGGTAAAATTTTACCTCCAAGAAATTTAAAATAATTTTTTAACTTAACTTTTATAAAAGATTTTAATTATTTTAATAAAGCCTCTTTTACTGTTTCAACACTTATTTGATAGTGAGAATCATGATAAATCACAGATTTATTTTTTATAAGCAAAACTTGTGGAGATTGGTGGTGAACTCCAAACTTTTCTGAAACTTCATTTGATAATTCTCTGTATTTTAAAATATCCAAAAAATACAATTCTAAATCAGTTTTATCAATATCGTAATCTCTTTCAAAATTTTTAAGAGCCATTCTACTTACACCACATCTGGTACTGTGTTTAAATATTAAAACTGGTTTTGTAGTTGACTGTAGAATAATTTCTTCTATATGCCCCTTTTCTGTTAAATATATCCATCTAATTTTTGATGGTTTTTCTACTTCATCACTTCCTTTAAGGAAATCACTAAATAATCCCATTTTATTATTTATTTTTAGTTTAAAACTCTTTTTAATCTCTTCTAAACAAAGACAATATGTCGTTAAACTTGTAAAAAAAGAGACAAAATGACAAGAATAATTTATCTTTATGAATTGGAATATTCTTTGAAGGGTCAAATATAAACACAAAAAATTAAAAATTATGAACTTAAATAAATTTACCATAAAATCACAAGAAGCCATTCAGCAAGCACAACAACTTGCACAAAGTAATGAGCAACAACAAATAGAGAATTCACATATTTTAAAAGGAATTTTTGAAGTAGATGAAAATGTAATTCCTTTTATCTTAAATAAACTGGGTGTAAATGTAGAATTATTAAAAAGCTTAATTGACAGAACAATTGAAAGTTATCCAAAAGTAACTGGAGGAGACATTATGCTTTCTAGAAATGCTTCAAAAATGTTAAGTATCGCAGAAAGTGAAGCTAAAAAAATGAAAGATGAATATGTATCTATTGAGCATTTAATATTGGCAATTCTAAAAACCAAGGATACTACATCCCAAATTTTAAAAGATCAAGGAGTTTCTGAAAAAGATTTAATTTCTGCCATTCAAGAATTGAGAAAAGGAAGCAACGTAACTTCTCAAAGCGCTGAAGATACTTACAATTCATTAAATAAGTTTGCACGAAATTTAAATCAATTGGCCAAAGAAGGAAAACTAGATCCCGTAATTGGTAGAGATGAAGAAATAAGAAGAATTTTACAAATTTTATCACGAAGAACCAAAAATAACCCAATGTTGGTTGGTGAGCCAGGAACTGGTAAAACTGCCATTGCTGAAGGGTTAGCACATAGAATTGTTAAAGGTGATGTTCCTGAAAATTTAAAAGATAAACAAATTTATTCTTTAGATATGGGAGCTCTTATTGCAGGTGCTAAATACAAAGGTGAATTTGAGGAACGCTTAAAATCGGTTATTAAAGAAGTAACTTCTGCCGATGGAGAAATTATTTTATTTATTGACGAAATACACACGTTGGTTGGTGCTGGAGGTGGACAAGGAGCAATGGATGCAGCAAATATTTTAAAACCAGCATTGGCAAGGGGAGAATTAAGAGCAATTGGAGCCACTACATTAGATGAATATCAAAAATATTTTGAAAAAGATAAAGCTTTAGAACGTCGTTTTCAAAAGGTTCAAGTAAACGAGCCTGATACTGAAAGTGCCATTTCAATCTTAAGAGGTATCAAAGATAAATATGAAAATCATCACAAAGTACAAATTAAAGATGATGCCATAATTGCTGCTGTAGAATTTTCACAACGCTATATTACAAATAGGTTTTTACCTGATAAAGCAATTGATTTAATGGACGAAGCTGCCGCAAAAATTAGAATGGAAATAAATTCTAAGCCTGAAGAGTTAGATGCCTTGGATAGAAAAATTATGCAGCTAGAAATTGAAATTGAAGCAATTAAACGTGAAAAAGACGAAAAAAAATTAGCTTTTCTAAAAAAAGAAGTTGCTAATTTAAAAGAAGAACGCAATGAAATTAATGCAAAATGGAAAAGCGAAAAAGAAGTAATTGAAAACATACAGGCTTCTAAAGAAGCAATTGAAAACTATAAACTTGAAGCTGAACGAGCTGAACGCGAAGGTGATTATGGAAAAGTAGCTGAGATTAGATATGGAAAAGTAAAACAAGAACAAGAACGATTAGATGAACTACAACAACAATTAATTGAAAATCAAGATTCAGCATTAATTAAAGAAGAAGTTACACGTGATGATATTGCTGAAGTTGTTGCAAAATGGACAGGAATACCTGTGAGTAAAATGTTGCAAAGCGATCGTGAAAAACTATTACACCTTGAGGAAGAGTTACATGAAAGAGTTGTTGGTCAAAACGAAGCAATACAAGCAGTATCTGATGCTGTTAGGCGTTCACGCGCAGGATTACAAGATGAAAAAAGACCTATTGGAACATTTTTATTCTTAGGAACTACTGGTGTAGGAAAAACTGAGCTTGCCAAAGCGTTGGCTGAATATTTATTTGATGATGAAAACTCATTAACAAGAATTGACATGAGTGAATATCAAGAACGTCATGCGGTAAGTAGGTTGGTTGGTGCTCCCCCAGGATATGTAGGATATGATGAAGGAGGACAACTTACTGAAGCTGTTCGTAGAAAACCATATTCTGTTATTTTACTTGATGAAATTGAGAAAGCACATCCAGATACATTTAATATTTTGTTACAAGTTTTAGATGAAGGAAGGTTAACTGATAATAAAGGAAGAGTAGCAGATTTTAAAAATACCATTATAATTATGACTTCTAATATGGGTGCAAGTATTATTCAAGAGAAATTTGAAAATATAGATATGTCCAAACGTGCACTAATTACTGAAGAAACTAAAATAGAAGTTGTTGATTTATTAAAACAAACTATTAGACCTGAGTTTTTAAATAGGATAGATGAAATAATAATGTTTACACCTTTAAATAAAGAAGAAATAGGTGAAATTGTTAAATTACAATTAAATAACTTAATTAAAATACTATTTAAAAAAGACATTAATCTTAGTTATACTGATGAAGCTGTTGAAGAACTTATTGAAAAAGGATTTGACCCTCAATTTGGAGCTAGGCCAGTTAAAAGAGTAATTCAAAGAGATATCTTAAATGAATTATCTAAAGAAATTTTAGCAGGTAAAATAACAGCTTCGAGCACAATTTTAATTGATGGCTTTGATGGAAAAATAGTATTTAGAAATAAGTAATTTACTCAAACAAATTAAAACTCCTTTTAGATTTTTCTAAGAGGAGTTTTTTCGGTTAAACAACTGACAATCAGTAGTCAAAATGACATAAATAATGAAAAATTGACAGTATTTAAATTTTGGTATTTATTTTGTAAATAGTTATAATGTAAAACGAGATAATTTAAATAAATGTTTAATTTAAAATTTTAATGATATGTTAGTAAAAAGTAACGGAATTCCTGTAATGCCATCTATTTTTGATGATTTTTTTAGAGATTGGTCTTTATCAAATTTTTCGAATACCAATACTACTTTACCAGCTGTTAACATCAAAGAAAATGATGATGAATTTAAAGTTGAAGTAGCTGTTCCTGGTATGGATAAAAAAGATTTTAAAATTAATTTAGAGAACAATATCTTAACCATTTCATCAGAAAAAGAAATCGAAAATGAAGAGAAAAATGATAAATATACTCGTAAAGAATATAGTTATCAATCATTTGAAAGAAGTTTTAACTTACCAAAAAATGTTGTAAATAGTGAAAAAATTACAGCTAGTTACAAAAATGGAGAGTTAATTATTACCGTACCAAAACGTGAAGAGGCAAAACCTGTACCTGCTAAATTAATTGAAATCAAATAACTTAGAAAAGAGAGAATATTCTCTCTTTTCTTTATTATAAAATTAAATCTTTAGTCATGAAAAAAATTAGTTTATTGTTAGTCCTTTTGCTTACCATATCTAGTTGTAATGCACAGGTTAAAACTGATAAAAAAGAAGGTAATGTTGATTCAATAAAACCAAAAACAAATATTGTTGTTCACAAAGAATATGATGAAAACGGAAATTTAATTCGTGTAGATTCTTCGTATACTTATGTATATTCAACTATAAAAAATGATAGTTTATTGCAAAAAAAACTCTTTGACAATTTAAAATTAAATTTAAATAATCACTCTCAAAATATTGATTCTATACTATTTAGTGATTTTTTTAATGATGACTTATTTAAAATGAATGATTTTTATACAGATCATTTTTTTAATGATAATTTTAAGCTTCAGGAAAAAGATCTTAAGCAGTATATTAAGAAACTTGATTCTATTAAAAATCAATTTTATAAAAATAGTTTCAAGTAATATTTAATCTTATTTATCCTTGTAAAACTCCTTCAAATTGAAGGAGTTTTTATATATTTCAACATAAATTTAAATTATATATGAAATATTATTTGTCGTTATTCTTAATTTTAATGAATTTAACATCCATTAAAGCCCAAGAAGAAAAAAATGAAATTACCACTTATTACTTAATTAGACATGCTGAAAAGGATAGAACAGATAATTCAAATAAAGACCCTAATTTAACTGATAAAGGAAAAAATAGAGCAAAAAATTGGAGTATTGTTTTTGAAAGCATTCCTTTTGAAATTATTTATTCAACAAATTACAATAGAACCATACAAACAGCTGAACCAACAGCTAACAGTAAAAATTTAGAGATTCAATACTATAATCCAAGAGAGTTATACGATGAAAACTTTAAATTGAAAACAACGGGGAAAACTGTTTTAGTAGTTGGGCATAGTAATACTACACCACAATTTGTTAACAAAATTATAGGAAAAGAAAAATACACTGATATTGGCGATTTAAATAATTCTAATTTGTATATAGTTACTATTATAAATGGCGTAAAAACTGCTATTTTATTAAAAATTGAATATTAAGAGCCGCTAAATTATAGTACATTTGTAGCATGCAGAAGAAAATAAATATACAAAATAAAAAGGCTCGTTTTGAATATGAAATACTTGATAGGTATACAGCAGGAATTCAACTTACAGGCACAGAAATTAAGTCTATTCGTGAAAGCAAAGCACGAATTACAGAAAGTTTTTGTGAATTTAATGAGCAAGGAGAATTATTTGTTATAAATATGTTTATTGAAGAATATTTATATGGACACTCATACAACCACAAACCTAAAAGTGAACGAAAGCTTTTATTAAATAAGGGTGAACTTAAAAAATTACGAAAAGAAGTCCAAAATGTGGGATTAACAATCGTTCCTTTAAGGTTGTTTTTAACTGAAAAAGGCTGGGCTAAATTAGATATTGCGCTGTGTAAAGGAAAAAAGAATTATGACAAACGAGAAACAATTAAAGATCGTGAAAGTAAAATTAGCTTAGATAGAATTAAAAAGAACTTTAATTAATTCTAATGAAATTTACAGCATTTTTTAAGTTAATACGTTGGAAAAATTTACTGCTGATACTATACACTTTACTTTTAATTAGGCTATTGGTTTTTAATTCTTTCAATATTTCATTAAACCTTTCTCTAATTCAATTTATTATTTTAATTGTTTCAATATTACTAATTACTGCCGCGGGATATATTATTAATGATATTTACGATATAAAAACAGATTTAATTAATAAGCCTTCTAAAATTATTGTCACAAAATATTTTTCAGTTGAACAAGCAAGGCAATTCTATCTAATTTTAAACACCTTCGGAATTATTTTAGGGATAGGTTTATCTTTAAATATAGAAAAACCAACATTTTCTTTAATCTTTATTGGAGCTTCACTACTACTCTACTACTACTCTAAAAAGTTAAAATTAAGACCCCTAGTAGGTAACATTGTTGTCTCATTTTTAGTTGCTTGCAGTATCATAACTTTAGTTGTATTTGATATATATTATTCAATTCAAACCAAAACACAACAACTCATTAGCAATGTCTTATTAATGTTGTCTCTCTTTGCTTTTTTTCTAACAATTATTAGAGAAATCATTAAAGATATTGAAGATATAAATGGAGATTACAATCTAAATATGAGAACGTTGCCTATTTTAATTGGTAAAAAAAGAACAAAGAAAATTGCATTGATTTTATGCATAATACCCATATCTTTATTATTGTATATTATTTTAAATTATGCTACAATATATCAATTTACCGTATTGTATTTATTACTTTTTACCTTTATCCCTTTATTCTATGTAGCATTAAAATTATTTTCTGCAAACTCGATGAAAGATTATAAAAAAATTAGTTTAATCTTAAAAATAATTATGTTCTTAGGAATTAATTCACTCATATTTTTTTCATTTAATATCTAAAAAATGATTTCTGATAAATTTAAAGATAAACATATTATATTGGCTTCTTCTTCACCCAGAAGACAAGAATTATTTAAAAAATTAGGAATTGATTTTGCTATTAAAACAAAAGAAATAGAAGAAAATTACCCTTCAAATTTAAAAGAAGAAGAAATTACTAATTATTTAGCAATACTTAAAGCCAATGCTTTTGAAAATGAGATTAACGAAAATGAATTTGTAATAACTTCAGATACAATTGTTTGGCATAAAGATAGCGCTTTAGAGAAGCCCAAAAATGAAAAACAAGCAATTGAAATGTTGCAAAAATTATCAGGTACTCACCATAAAGTAATTACCTCGGTTTGTATTAAAACCACAAAAGTTCAAAAAGTTTTTTTTGATACTACAATTGTTCATTTTAAACATTTAACTAAAGACGAAATAGAATTCTATATAAAAAATTATAAGCCTTTTGACAAAGCTGGTGCTTATGGAATACAAGAATGGATTGGTTTTATTGGTGTTACAAAAATTGAAGGAAGCTATTTTAATGTTATGGGATTACCTGTGCATAAATTGTATGAAGAATTGCTAAAAATATAGTTTCGTATCATTAATATCCTTATTTTTGAACGATTTTTAATAAATAATAAAGATGAAAAAATACACGTTTACAGAAAAAAAAGATACCAGATCTGGTTTTGGAGCAGGATTAGCCGAGTTAGGAGATACAAACGAGAATGTTGTGGCACTTTGTGCTGATTTAGTTGGATCACTAAAAATGGAAAAGTTTATTGAAAATCATCCTAAAAGATTTTTTCAAATAGGAATTGCCGAGGCAAATATGATGGGTATTGCTGCAGGATTAACCATAGGTGGCAAAATACCTTTTACAGGTACTTTCGCTAATTTTTCAACTGGTAGAGTTTATGATCAAATTCGTCAATCTATTGCTTATTCTGGTAAAAATGTAAAAGTTTGTGCATCACATGCCGGTTTAACTTTAGGTGAAGATGGAGCAACTCATCAAATATTAGAAGATATTGGCTTAATGAAAATGTTACCAGGAATGACTGTTATTAATACGTGTGATTACAATCAAACAAAGGCTGCTACACTAGCAATTGCAGAACATGTTGGGCCTGTATATTTACGTTTTGGTCGACCAAAAGTACCTGTGTTTATGCCTGAAAATGAAAAATTTGAAATTGGAAAAGCTATTCAATTAACCGAAGGCAATGACGTTACAATTGTTGCTACGGGTCATTTGGTGTGGGAAGCTTTACAAGCTTCGGAAAAATTAGAAACTATGGGTATTCGTGCTGAAGTAATTAATATTCATACTATTAAACCTTTAGATAATCAAGCAATTTTAAAATCCGTTGCTAAAACAGGTTGTATTGTAACAGCTGAAGAACACAATATTTTAGGTGGTTTAGGAGAAAGTGTTTCTCGTGTTTTAGCAGAAAACAACCCTGTTCCACAAGAGTTTGTTGCCGTAAACGATAGTTTTGGGGAGTCTGGAACCCCAGAACAACTTATGGAAAAATATGGTTTAACCGCCAATAACATTGTTTTAGCAACTAAAAAAGCAATCTCAAGAAAATAATGGTATCATTATTGCGTTTAAAAAGCATTATAACCCTAAATTTTAATTTTATGAAGAAAAGAATTGTTTTATTAACTATTGTATTTTTATCAACATTATTTTATGTAAATGCACAAAGCGAATTTGGAATCAAAGGAGGCTTAAGCTACAACTCAAATGGTGAGTATAAAGAATTTACATCTGAAGTAACAAACATTTATAAAAATGAAGGAAAAGGAAAATCTGGTTTTAATATTGGATTCTATGGTAAATTAGACTTAGGGCCTATTTATTTGCGTCCTGAATTGGTTTATACCAAAACAACAAGTGAATATGTTTTAAATACAGGAAATACAGAAGATTATAAATTATCTAAATTAGATGTTCCTGTATTAGTAGGCTTAAAATTGATTGGCCCTCTGAATATATTTGCAGGACCTGCATTTCAATACATCTTAAATAATGATTTAAAAGGGCTGGAGTTTCAGTCTATAAAAAATGACTTTACTGTTGGTGTTAACATTGGCGCCTCTATTGAATTAGGTAAATTAGGTATTGATGTTAGGTATGAAAGAGGGTTGAGCAGTAATGAAGCAAGCTGGACAAACGCTGGTGATACTTTTACTTTAGATTCTAGGCCTGAGCAAATTATTTTTAGTTTATCGTATCGTTTATCTAATAAAAAGAAATAAACGCACATACTACTTTAATAAAAAAAACCTTCTCAAAAGAGAAGGTTTTTTATTTTTTAAAATTATATATTTAATTGTCTGTATCTAAGTAATCAGGAATGCCATCATTATCTGTGTCGTCATTTAATGGGTTTCCATCACCATTTGCATCTTCATCTCTAGTCAAAATACCATCATTATCATCGTCAACATCTAAATAATTCGGAATCAAATCTTCGTCGGTATCATCATTTAAAAAATTATTATCATTATTTAAATCTTCAAATTTTGACAAAATACCATCTAAATCATGATCTCTTAGTTTTACATCTTGAAGTGTAATTTCAAAAATCAAAGGATCATTTACACCTATAGCACCCGTTTGCGAACCTAAATTTCCATAACCCAAACCTGACGGAATAAATAAAATACCCTTTCCGAAATTTTCATAATAAAAAGATTCGTCTGGATTTTGCACTACAGTACCACCTTTAAAATTTGTAAAACCATACTGCCATCCAACTATAAGTTTATCCAATGAAGACCTACCCCAAGAAAAATTAGTCTTTGAATCAAAAACGGTACTATCTAACAGCATACCTGTATATGTATAATTAATTGAATCTACACCAGAAGGTGAAATTGTACTACCTTCATTTTGTATTAAATAATATAATTTATAAGAAATATCATTGTGCAAAACATTTTGAGTTTCAACTTGCCCCATCAATGGTGTTTCATTATTTGTAATAGCCCAAATACCACCATCTACATCATTTAAATAATGTGTTTGTAAATATTCAATTAAGGCTTCATCATCAAGTAAAGATTGTGCTGCTGCATCAAATACAACATCTGTTGAATCATCTTTTTTACAAGAAAAAATTACAAAACCTAAAGCTAGTATAAAAAATAAATTTTTTAATTTCATTCAGTCTAATTTTTAGGTGTGCAAGATACTATTTTCTCTATCTTTGACAAAAGGGAAAGAGAAATTTTAACTTAATTATATGAGAATTGATAAATATTTATGGTGTATACGTTATTACAAAACTAGGAATATTGCTACAGAAGCTTGTAGAAAGGGACATATTAAAGTAAATGGAGAAAGTGTGAAGCC
>JAMOMG010000045.1 GCA_027068695.1 Flavobacteriaceae bacterium | reverse complement strand
GATATTAAAGATGATTATGTAAAAGTGCGTGAAGGGTTTTTAAATAGATCTAAACAAAAAGAGTATTTAAGATTAGATGAAGCGAGAAAAAATAAATTTAAAATTGATTGGAATTCAACAAAAATAGCATCACCAAATTTTATAGGAACACATGTTATAGATAATTTTGATTTATCAAAGTTATTAGATTATATAGATTGGAGTCCGTTTTTTAGAACCTGGGAATTACACGGAAAATATCCAGCTATTTTAATTGATAAAGTTGTAGGAGAAGAAGCAACAAATTTATTTGCAGATGCCAACGTTTTATTACAGAAAATATTAGATGAAAAGTTACTTAAAGCAAAAGCAGTATTTGGAATTTTCCCTGCAAATGCCGTGGAAGATGATATTGAAGTATATACAGATACAAAAAGAACTGAAGTTGAAGCAACGTTTGTAACCTTACGTCAACAATTAAAAAAGAGAGAAGGAATTCCCAATATTGCACTGGCAGATTTTATTGCGCCAAAAGAAACAGGAATTAGTGATTATATAGGGAGCTTTTGTGTGTCAACAGGTTTTGGAACGGCTGAATTGGCAGCTGAATTTGAAAAAGATCACGATGATTACAACTCAATACTTATAAAATCATTGGCCGATAGGTTGGCTGAGGCTTTTGCAGAATATTTACATCAAGAAGTACGTAAAAAATATTGGGGATATGCAACCTCAGAAATATTGTCAAATCAAGCATTGATAAAAGAAGAATACAAAGGAATTAGACCTGCACCAGGGTATCCTGCCTGTCCAGATCATACAGAGAAGACAACTATTTGGAAGTTGTTAAAAGTAAAAGAAACCATTGGAGTTGAGTTAACAGATAGTTTGGCAATGTGGCCTGCAGCATCAGTTTCGGGATATTATTTTGCGAATGAAAAAGCGAAATACTTTGGTTTGGGAAAAATAACATTGGAGCAAGTTGAAGATTTTGCAAAACGTAAGAAAATGAATATTGAAATGGCTAAAAAATGGTTGAATCCTAATTTAGCAGAATAGATAAAGTTAAAAGACCTAACAGGTTTTTAAAACCTGTTAGGTCTGAAATAAGGTGTTGGTCTAATCCAATAATGAGTGAATAAAGAGTTGGTGGTTTGATAAAAAGCAGTCATGCTGTACTACCTTAAAGTATAAATAATAGTAAGATTTACTGCGTTAGCGATTGAAGAGGTATCCTTTTTTTGAGTGAAACGAAGAAAAAGATTTAACGGAAAGCGCGACCTGAAAGGAAACGCCAAAAAATTAAAATAAAATGAAAGTTACAGAACATATAAAACAAGCCAACGGAAAAACATTATTTTCTTTTGAAATAGTGCCACCTCAAAAAGGTCAAAATATACAGGACTTGTACGATAATATAGATCCTTTAATGGAATTTAAGCCTCCTTTTATTGATGTAACAACATCAAGAGAAGAACATATTTACATTCAAAAAGGTGCGTTGTTAGATCGTAAAATAACACGTATGCGACCTGGAACTGTAGGCATTTGTGCTTCTTTAAAATACAAATACAATGTAGATGCGATTCCTCATGTATTGTGTGGCGGTTTTACCAAAGAAGAAACAGAATATGTATTGGTAGATTGCCATTATTTAGGCTTAGACAATGTAATGGCTTTGCGTGGTGACGCTATGAAACACGAAAAATATTTTAAAGCAACAGCAGGAGGTCATCAATATGCCACAGAATTGGTGACTCAAATTAACAATTTAAACAAAGGGAAGTATTTACATGAAATAATTGAAACACCGTATAATTCTGATTTTTGTATTGGTGTAGCAGGATATC
Source organism: Flavobacteriaceae bacterium (assembly GCA_027068695.1). Next base: position 2,004 of record JAMOMG010000045.1, on the reverse strand, counting down.
CCGAAAAACATTTAGAATCACCTAGTTTAGAGACTGATTTAAGAAGGCTAAAAGAAAAAGTAGATGCAGGAGCAGATTATATAGTAACACAAATGTTTTTTGATAATAAAAAATATTTTGATTTTGTTGAAAAGGCACGTAATATAGGAATTACAGTACCTATAATTCCAGGGATAAAACCAGTTGCTATAAAACGCCATTTACAAATATTACCTCAAGTATTTAAATTAGACTTACCTGAAACATTAATTCATGAAGTTGAAAAATGTAAGAATAATAAGGAAGTTAGGAAAGTTGGTGTTGAATGGGCAATACAACAGTCAAAAGAATTGGTTTCTGCTGGAGTGCCTGTAGTACATTTTTATTCTATGGGGAAATCAGATAATATAAAAGAAATAGCTTCTAAGGTTTTTTAAAATTACTTTTAATAATAGTATCATAAATAAAAGTAATGTAAGTTAAATTGCTATGGTGAAATATTTGTTTACTTTTGTATACAATTTAATTAATAATAAAAAATATAGATTATGGCATTAGAAGTAACAGATGCAACTTTTGACGAAGTAGTTTTAAAATCAGATAAACCTGTAATGGTTGATTTTTGGGCAGCATGGTGCGGACCTTGTAGAATGGTGGGGCCTATTATGGAGCAACTACATTCAGAATATGAAGGAAAAGCAATTATAGCCAAAGTTGATGTTGATGCAAATCAACAATTTGCTGCTAAATACGGTGTTAGAAACATACCTACAGTTTTAGTGTTTAAAAATGGAGAAGTTGTTGAAAAACAAGTGGGAGTTGCACCAAAAGCTGTTTATGAACAAAAAATAAATGCACATCTATAAAAAATCGTAACTTTTTAATTTTTGTAGAAAAGGCTTGACAATTTGTCAAGCCTTTTCTGCTAAAACACTATATTTACCAGTGTTAAAAAAATAAAATGAGCCTTTTAATAGAAAAAAACAATTCTCAATTAAATAACTTAGAGCTACTGGCAAATCAAGTTGTTGAAGGGTTTATTACAGGCATGCATAAAAGTCCGTTTCATGGGTTTTCAGTTGAATTTGCTGAGCATAGATTGTACAATAAAGGAGAAAGCACACGTCATATAGATTGGAAATTATACGCAAAAACAAAAAAATTATTTACAAAACGTTACGAAGAAGAAACGAATTTACGCTGCCATTTAATTATTGATAATTCAGCTTCAATGCATTTTCCAATAGTTAAAAAACCTACTATAAATAACGTATCAAAAATAGCATTTTCAACAATAGCTTCTGCAGCATTGATTGAAATTTTAAAACGTCAAAGAGATGCTGTTGGACTTAGTATTTACAGTGATAAATATGAATACTACGCGCCAGCAAAGGGAAGTGACAGGCACAGAAGGATGTTGCTGAATCAATTAGAGAAACTTTTAACGCATAAATCTAAAACAGCAACAGATACCTATAAAGTTTTACATGAGATAGCTGAAAACATTCACAGAAGATCATTAATTTTTGTATTTTCAGATATGTTTCAAACAACTAAAAATGAATATGAGTTGTTTGAAGCATTACGTCATTTAAAATACAATAAACATGAAGTAGTTTTATTTCATACCTACGATGGGAAATTAGAATTAAATTTTGATTTTGAAAATACCCCAAAGAAATTTGTAGATGTAGAAACAGGAGAACAAATAAATTTATATGCTTCATCTATAAAGAAGCAGTACAAAACAGCGGTAGAAAATTACTTTAAAAGCTTGAAATTGAAATGTATGCAATACAAAATTGATTATGTTCCAGTAGATATTCACAAAGGGTTTTACGAAATATTAGTTTCGTATTTGATAAGTAGAAAGCGATTTTTATAATATTTATTAAAAAAACCTTTGCAAATACAAAAAACGCTATTATATTTGCATCCGCTAAGAGCAACGGTCTGGTAGTTCAGCTGGTTAGAATACCTGCCTGTCACGCAGGGGGTCGCGGGTTCGAGTCCCGTCCAGACCGC
>JAMOMG010000044.1 GCA_027068695.1 Flavobacteriaceae bacterium | reverse complement strand
GTGGTAAGTCAGGATATTCTTATTAAAGGAGGTTTCTTTGAAAAAATAGGAGCTCAATACTTTTTCAAAGACAAAAATACTGCGATAGCATCTATTTTTAAAGATTTAGATAAAAATGTTTGTAATGACTGTGAACTTAAAATCTTTAATGAATGTAAAAATACATAACGTGTTTTTTTAACTGTAAACTTCATAAATAATTGTTTCAGAAGTATAAATAGATTTTTTAAAGTTAAAAATTATGAAATACGCTAATTTTTTTCCGTTTTTAAACTGGCTTCCAAGCTATAAGAAATCTTGGTTAAAAGGAGATTTTTCAGCTGGATTAACCGTTGGAATTATGTTAATTCCTCAAGGAATTGCCTATGCCATGATTGCTGGTTTACCACCAATATACGGTCTTTATACAGCAATGATACCTCAATTTATTTATGCTTTCTTTGGAACTTCACGTCAATTAGCTGTTGGGCCTGTTGCTATGGACTCGTTAATTGTTGCTTCAGGAGTTGGGGCAATTGCGGTTGTAGGTTCGGAACATTTTATTACACTCGCCATATTGTTAGCATTATTAATGGGGATAATGCAATTAGCCTTTGGGGTGTTTAGATTAGGGTTTTTGGTTAATTTTTTATCAAAACCTGTAATAAGTGGATTTACTTCTGCTGCAGCATTAATTATTGGTTTAAATCAACTTAAACATGTTTTTGGTGTAAACATGCAACGAAATAACCAATTACAATACATAATTTTAGATGCTTTTAGCCAAATAAAATTTATTAATTGGTTAACATTTGCTATTGGAATAGGCTCCATATTATTATTGATTATTTTTAAAAAATACGCTAAAAAATTACCAGGAGCTTTAATAGTCGTTGTTTTAGGGATATTGGTTGTAAAATTTTTTAATTTAAATGATTACGGAGTAAAAATAGTTGGAGAGATACCTAAAGGGCTACCAGCATTTAAAATGCAACATTTAGATATTGAAACACTTAAAGAGTTAGCTCCAATTGCTTTAACATTAGCATTAATTGCTTTTATGGAGGCAATTTCAGTTGCTAAAGCAATAGAATCAAAACATAATAACTATAAAGTTAATGCCAATAAAGAGTTAATAGCATTAGGTTTAGGGAATATTGTAGGTTCATTCTTTCAAACCTACCCATCTACTGGAGGGTTTTCACGTACAGCAATTAACAATCAGGCAGGAGCGAACACACCCCTCGCAGCTATTTTTTCAGCTTTAATTGTAGCGTTAACACTACTTTTTTTAACACCCTTATTTTATTATTTACCAAAAGCGGTTTTAGGAGCTATTATTATGGTAGCAGTTTTTGGCTTGTTAGATTTTAGCGTACCTAAACAGTTGTGGAGATATACAAAACGTGATTTACTTATTTTAAATATTACTTTAATAGTAACGGTAACTATTGGTATTAAAGAAGGAATAATTACAGGAGTAATTTTATCATTAGTCATGTTAATTTATAAATCAACAAAACCTCATGTTGCAATCTTAGGAAATGTACCCAACACTTATTTATACAGAAATATAAAAAGATTTAATGATTTAATTGATTTGAAAGATGTATTGATTATAAGATTTGACGCACAACTACACTTTGCAAATACAACTTATTTTAAAGATACCATTTATAGTGAAGCTCAAAAAAAAGGAGATGATTTAAAAGTTATTATTATTGATGGAGAAAGTTTAAATAATTTAGACAGTAGTGGTGTTTATGCATTAGAAGAAATTTTAAAATATTTTAAAGAAAAGGAAATAGATATTTATTTTACGGGATTAAAAGGACCTGTAAGAGATACTATATATAAATCAAATATTATTCAAAATATTGGTCAGGAACATTGCTTTATGAGTATTCAAGAAGCGATTGATCACTATAAAAATAAAACTGTTAATGTAAATATAAAAATGTATACAAATCAAAGAAATTCTTAATTATGTGATGATCATCACATAATTAAGAAAACTAATTCATTAATTTGGAGCACTTTAATATTTATTTAAAATTAGAATCATGAAAGTAGAACAATTATTTACTGGCTGTTTAGCAGAAATGGCTTACTATATTCATTCGAATGGAGAAGCCGCAATTATAGACCCATTAAGAGAAACAGAACCATACATAGAAATGGCAAAAGCTGATGGGGCTAAAATAAAATATGTTTTTTTAACGCATTTCCACGCTGATTTCGTTTCAGGTCAAGTTGATTTAGCAAAAAAAACAGGAGCAACTATTGTTTTTGGCCCAAATGCTGAAGCTGAATACGATTTACATGTTGGAAAAGATGGAGAAGAGTTTAAAATTGGAGACTTAACATTACAATTATTACATACACCGGGTCATACAATGGAATCTTCTTCTTATTTGTTGATTGATAAAGATGGAAATAAACCTTATGTATTTACAGGAGATTGTTTATTTATTGGTGATGTAGGAAGACCTGATTTAGCAGTGAAATCCGATTTAACTCAAGCTGATTTAGCAGGTCATTTATACGATTCGTTGCGGACTAAAATAATGACCTTACCAGATGATATTATTGTTTATCCTAACCATGGAGCTGGTTCAGCATGTGGAAAAAACATGAGTTCTGAAACTTTTGATACTTTAGGAAATCAAAAGAAAACAAATTATGCTTTAAGAGCTGATATGACCAAAGAAGAATTTATTGATGAAGTTACTACAGGTTTAAAACCACCACCACAATATTTTGGGAATAATGTTCGAATGAATAAAGGTATCAATACAAATATTGATGAGATATTGCACAGAGGAACAACACCAATTGATGCAGATTCTTTTAAAGAAATGAGTGAACAAAAAGATATTTTAGTTATTGATACTAGATCTAAAGAGATTTATGCTGAAGAAGGTACAGTTCCTGGAGCTTGGTATATTGGAGTTGATGGAAGTTTTGCCCCTTGGGTAGGAGCTCTAGTTAAAGATATTAACCAAAAAATTATTTTTATTGCAGAAGGAGGAAGAGAGCATGAAGTAGTTACGCGTTTTTCACGTGTAGGATATGATAATACGCTAGGATATTTAAGAGGAGGAATACACGCATGGAAGGCTGCGGGTCATGAAATTGATCAAATTGGTTCTATCTCAGCAATTCAATTTGCAAATAAATTAAAAGAGGGCTCTATGGAAGTTCCTTTAGATGTTCGAAAAGAAACTGAATACCTGTCTGAACACGTTGTAGGCGTAGATAATTTTCCTTTAGATACAATTCATCAAAATTTCGCTGAAATTGATCCTAATAAAGAATACTTTTTGCATTGTGCAAGTGGATACCGTTCCTTAATTGCAGCTTCTATATTTCAAGCAAATGGAGTTAAAAAAGTAACAGATGTAAGAGGAGGTTTTAATGATATTAAAGATAGTGGGGCAGAACTTACAGAATATGTTTGTCCAACAACATTACTATAAATTTGTTCTTTTTACAGTTAAGTTTAAAAGAGAGAGTTTTTAACTCTCTCTTTTTGTTTAAAATGTAACTTTAGTAACTGTTAAAATTTATAAGTAAATTTACATTTACAAAAAAATCAAAAACAATTAAAAATGAAAACATCAATTAAATTATTAGGATTACTTAG
>JAMOMG010000043.1 GCA_027068695.1 Flavobacteriaceae bacterium | reverse complement strand
ATATCAAATTTTATTTGAAGGGGATAAAGAATTATTACCGATAGTTGAGATTGATTCTCATAATAAAAAACATTACTATGCTCCAATTAAGTTAAATGTAAAATGTTTAGCTTGTCATGGAGAGTTAAGAAAACAGTTAAGTATAAAAACAGACTCGTTAATTAAGTCTTTGTATCCAAATGATATAGCAATTAATTATAAAAATGGTGATTTTAGAGGAATTTGGAGTATTGAGTTTAATTAAATAAATATGTTATAAATAACAATTAACGGTTCGCTTCAAATAAATAGGTATTGGATTTATAAGCCTAAAACAGGTTGAATTTAAATTAACTCTTTATTTTTATAAAAAGTAGTGAAAATTATTGTTAGAGGACATTCATAAAAAAATAAATAATGACAACAATTGAAGTGTTAAATTTAAAATGTAATGGTTGTGCAAATACTATTACAAAAGGATTGCTTTTATTAGAAGGAATAGAAGATGTGTCTATTGATATAGCTACTTCTAAAGTTTCCTTTAATTCAAAAGAAGAAAAAGTATTAGACTTGGTAAAAGAAAAATTAGCAAAAATGGGATATCCAGAGATTGGAAACACTAATACAATTACACATAAAACAAAATCTTTTATCAGTTGTGCCACAGGAAGGATGATTGCTGAATAATATTAAATTAGTTAAACCTTCTTAAAGTGATTTAAATCACTTTAAGAAGGTTTTTTTATTGTAATTTTTGCCTTCAAAAATTTCTAAATTACTAACTAAAAAATCAAAAATAATGTCAAAACATTTTCAAGTTTTAGTCATTGGAGGTGGTACAGCTGGAATAATGGTTGCATCCATGTTAAAACGAAAAAACGCTTCACTTAAAATAGGATTGTTAGATCCAGCAAAAAAGCACTATTATCAACCAGCTTGGACTTTAGTAGGTGCAAATACGTATGATTTTGAAAAAACTGCAAAACCTATGGACTCACTAATTCCAAAAGGAGTTGAACATATTAAAGATTTTGCTGAAAAATTTGAACCAGAAAATAATAAGATTTTTTCTAAAGAAGGGAATGAGTTTACGTATGATTATTTAGTAGTTGCTCCAGGCTTAAAAATAGCATTGGATTTAGTAGAAGGCTTATCTGAGGCTATGGATAAAGGTGTAGTTTGCAGTAATTATACAAATCCAAACCATACCTGGGATGTTCTTAAAAATTTTAAAGGAGGTACAGCCTTATTTACACAGCCGTCTACGCCTATAAAGTGTGGAGGAGCACCACAAAAAATCATGTATTTAGCAGATGAGCATTTTACTAAAATTGGTGTTAGAGATAAAACAAATATTGTTTTTGCTATGCCAGGTAACGTTATTTTTGCTGTAAAAAAAGTAGCTAAAACGCTGATGGAAGTAATAGATAGAAAGGATATTAATGTTCGTTTTTATCATAAATTAGTAAAAGTAGATGCAAAAGAACAAATAGCTTGGTATGAAATTTTAAAAGAAAACTCAGAAAATGATTGTGTTGTAATTAAAAGTAATGATTCAGATGTTGTAGATAAAGAAATTCAACATAATTATAAAGATGTTAAGGCCATTGAAAAAGATGGTTTAGTAGGTATTCATTATGATATGATGCACTTAGCACCACCACAACAATCTCCAGATTTTATTAGGAATTCACCTTTAGCTACCGAATCAGGCTGGTTATCTGTTGATTCAAGAACAATGCAACACAAAAAGTATTCTAATATTTTTGGAGTAGGTGATGTTTGTGAATTACCAACTGCTAAAACGGGAGCAGCAATCAGAAAACAGGTTCCTGTAGTTGTTGGAAATATTTTACATTTATTAAGTACCAGTAAGTTGGCAAATAAAACGTATGATGGATATTCCTCTTGTCCATTAATTACAGGTTATGGGAAAATGGTATTGGCAGAATTTGATTATTCAAAAGAGTTTAAACCAGACCCTAAATTAAAAGAATTCCCGTTGATGATTAGTGATTCTTCAAAAGAACATTGGCGTTTATGGATTTTAAAAAAATATTTATTGCCTTATTTATATTGGAATAAAATGATGAAAGGGATAGAAGTGTAAAAAAAATCCGAGGATAACCCTCGGATTTTTTTAAAATTTCAAAGTGGCTCCAACTAAAAAATTTCTAGTAGCTTGAGGGTAATAGCCAGCTCCGTCTAAAGTAGTAGTTTCACCTGGTACAGACCAAGTATCATCATAGGTGTAATAATATCCATTTGAAATATATTCAACATTAAATATATTATTTATTAAAGCATTAAATACAATAGATTTAACTATTTTTTTTGGTTTAATTTCATAGGAAAAATTTAAATCATTTATAAAATAACTTTCCAATTTTGAATTTATGTTATCAATGTTTCCCATATACTGTTCTCCTACATATTTTGAAAGTAAAGAAATATATATTTTGGTGTTAGGTGTATAAGTAAATGAATTTCCTGCAACTATATTTGGAGAAAATGAAATATTTGTAGTTCCTAAATTTTCTAAATTCCCATTCCAAGAAGTTACAAAATCAAGGTTTTTATTACTACTTATAGCAATATTAGGTTGCCAATTAAACTGATTGTTAAGTTTAATTTTTCCATCGATTTCTAATCCTAACCGGTAACTTTTACCACTTGTTGCTCTAATAAAATCACCAGTATCATCAATAGCTCCTGTTAAAACCAGTTGATCTTTGTATTTCATGTAATAAACATTGGTGTTTACGGCCACATTTTCAGACTTATATCGCCACCCAAGTTCGAAATCAGTTAGTTTTTCAGCTGTACTTACACCGTATTTAAAATCATTTCTGTTGGGTTCTTTAGT
>JAMOMG010000042.1 GCA_027068695.1 Flavobacteriaceae bacterium | reverse complement strand
CCAAAAGTTAGCGCCTTAATTAAAGTATTATTATCAACATAAGCAGCTTGTAAAAAATAAGATTTAAGATCGGAAAAAGCTCTATCAATATAACCATCAGAATCGATTTTAGAAAATCGTCCTGCAAATTCTATATGGTCATTAATTTTACCTGTACTAAATTTAATTGTATTTTTAGAAGTATTAAAGGAACCTATTGAACTACTAATTTCACCGTACGAATTTTCAGAAATTGCATCTGTTAAAATGTTTAAACTCGCTCCAAAAGCAGCTGAACCATTGGTTGAAGTTCCAACACCTCGTTGTAATTGTATACTTTGAGTTGAAGAAGCAAAATCGGGTAAATTAACCCAATAAGTTCCTTGACTTTCAGCATCGTTGTATGGAATTCCATTAATGGTAACATTAACTCTGGTGGCATCACTTCCTCTAACTCTAATTCCAGTATATCCAACACCAGCACCAGCATCAGAAGTGGTTACTACCGATGGTAAATAATTTAAAAGTATGGGTATATCCTGCCCTAAATTTCGTTTAGCTAACTCTTTTTTAGTGATATTACTGTGAGTTACAGGTGATGATTCTTTAACACGAACAGCATTGACTAATACTTCTTCTAAATTCACAAAGCTATCTGCCATATTTATGGTGATAGCTATATTTTTGTTTAAATTAACAGTAACTTCTTTTGGATTACTAATTGCACTTACTACCAGTGTATAATTTCCTTTTTTTAATTGGAATTTAAAATTCCCTTGTAAATCAGAAGTTGTACCGTTTAAAGTTCCTTTAATTAAAATACTTGCTCCTGAAATTGGTTGATTTCCATCTACAACTTTTCCAGTTAGCGTAAATAATGTTTGTCCATTTGCATTTATAGAGAATGCAATAATTAAAAAAGCTACTAGTTGCTTTACTTTTTTAAAGTTCTGTTTTAAAAATAGTTTCATTTAATATAAAATAAAACGATTTAAAAAGAGGTAATTAATCGATGTTTAACTTAATTTGTTACTCAGTTTTTTATTTTGAGTATCCCTTAACAGCATTACCTGTTCAGGTTCAATGGGTTTAATCTCAGCCTGTTTGGCACCCCTTTTGAGATGGAGCAAAATTACTTAATTTTTAATTGGTTTTAGGAGAATTTGCCAACTATTTTTTTAAAAATTATAAAAAGAAGATTTCCAATAATATATGAAATCCCAAAAGCCAACAATGAAAACTTAGCAATTGCAAAATAATATGACAGGCTACTCCATAGTTGTTTTGGGTTACCTAACAATAATTTAATTAAAGCAATATTTTCAATTATATCAAAAAATGCAGCTAAAAACATACACCATATCAATACAATTCCTAGGATATACATTTTTTTATGTTTCCATAGTTTTTCATTTAACTTATGAATTATTAGAGAAATAAAGAGTGAATATATTATTAAAAATAAAAAATCAAGCCCCAAACTTATACCTGCTGAAATTTTTGATAAAATATTCCAAGAATTTAAAATAGAAATAGAATTAGATAAGTCTTTAGCCAATTCAAAAGAAACGATCCCATTGGTACTATCTCCATTTTGTATTTGAGTATCTATATGTCGCATAATAAAAATTAAAATGACGATAAAGATTGACAGTACAATTGTTAATTTTTTTTCTGCTTTTTTTGATAAATTATAAAAAGGAGATTGTCTCATTAATTTTTATTTTGGCGAGGTTTAAATTTAAAATAAAAATTTCAAAAAAAAAGGTCTTATTCAAAATAAGTATAATATCTTTAGGGTTAAACTTTAAAATGTGATATTTTGAATAATAAATCCTCAAAAAATGTCATGATTGATGCTTCAAGAATTATTACAGAAGCACTTGTACAATCTGGATCAGATGTATTTATAGGATATCCGATAACACCTTCCAACTTATTTTACAGTTATTCAAAAGAACGTTTCCCAGAATTTTTAGCTGGTCCAGACGAGATATCTGTATTACAATGGATGTGTGGTTATTCGGCAGCAGGTAAAATTCCTGTAACAGCAACAGCATTTCCTGGATTGGCACTAATGACAGAGACGTTAAACATGGCTTATATGATGGAGCTACCAATGGTACTGGTTATTACACAAAGGTTAGGACCAAGTACTGGATCTGCAACAACTGGGGCTCAAGGAGATTTAAAATTTTTAGATGGAATTATTTCTGGTGGTTTTCCCATGCCTATATTTTCTCCTTCAAACTTTAATGATGCTTGGACGCTTTCAAATAAAGCAGTAAAAACAGCTATTGAATTTAGAACTCCTGTAATTATTTTAACGTCGAAGGAATTGGTAATGACTCAAAGAAGTTTCAATATCAATTCACTGGAACCATTAGAACAAATTAATAGAACACCAAAAGTATTTGAACCACCCTATAAACCTTACAAAGCAGGTGAAGATAAAGTGCCTACATTTTATCCTCTAGGAAATAATGAATACCAAACACGATTTAATGCCTCAACACATGATAATGATGGGTTAATTCGCAAAGGAACACCTGAAAGTTTAGCCAATACTTGGAGACTTCGTGAAAAATTAGAAGAGAGAATAAATGAATATTCTTTTTTTGAACTTGATACTGATGATGGTGCCGATGATTTAATTGTAACTTGGGGCGTGTCAGCAGATGCTTCACGAGATGCTATTAACTTATTGCGGAAGAAAGGTAAAAAAGTTTCATTGTTAATAGTAAAAACCATACTGCCAATTTCCCAAAATATCTACAACATTATAGATTCTTATAAAACTGTTACGTTTGCTGAAGAAAATATGACAGGTTTATACAAAGAGATGATATTTGGCAAACGGAAAAATTCTAAAGTTAAAGTAGCTACTAAATTTGGTAGTATGTTAACACCTTCTGAAATTGAAGAAATTGTAAATTAATTAGAATCTAATTTATGGAAGCAGTAAAAAAAATATTAACCAATACTAAGATGCCTTTTTGTCCTGGATGTGGACATGGAGTTTGTGTTAGAAGTATTTCTAAATCGTTAGAAAATTTAGGGTATGGATCTAAAGATGTTATTATAGTTAGTGATATAGGTTGTTCAGGATTGGTAGATCCATTATTTGCTACACACACTATTCATGGTCTTCATGGTCGCTCTCCTGCTTTGGGTGTTGGAGTAACACTAGGGTTGGACAATCCCAATAAAAAAGTTATTGTTATTCAAGGAGACGGAGGAGCAACTATTGGCTTGCAGCACATTTTGGAGGCTGCTCGACGAAATATTGACATGACTTTGGTTGTTATAAATAACCTACTTTACGGGATGACAGGTGGACAAATGAGTGGTTTGTCAACCAATGAATTTAAAGAGTATAAACATAGTAATGATGATGCAGATCCGTATGATGTTGTGAATTTAGCACATCAATCGGGTGCAGCATTTAGTGTTCGGGTTAACAATATTTCAAATTTTACAGATGTACTTAAAGAAGCTATTAGTATTTCAGGATTTTCATTAGTTGAATTATCAAGTTTATGTACATCACATGGACTGAAAAAAGTTTCAGAAATGAAACATTATATTGTTGCCGAAGAAAAGCTTACAAATAACCGTCCAGTTGGCGTAAGTATAAAACAGAATACAATTTCGTTATTAGATAGGGCTAAAATTTTAACACCTCAATTTAATTCAAAAATAAAAGATGGTATTGGTATTGTTATAGCTGGATCAGCAGGTGGAGGAATACAATCTGCAGCTAAAATGTTAGCCCAAGCAGCAATTTTATCTGGTTTGTACGCTACAATGAAAGGAGAATACCCTATTACGGTGGGAACTGGGTTTTCAGTTGCTGAAGTAATTTTATCAAAAAAACCTATATATTTTACAGGATTAGAAAAACCTAATGCTGTTTTGGTGGTAACTGAAGATGGCTGGAACAAGGTTAAAAATAGAATTACAGATAATTCTAAGGTATATGTAGATGCAAAAATTAATTATAATAATTCTTTTATTACCAAAGATTTTTTAAAGGTTGGAGGGAAAAAAGGAGCTGCATTAAGTGCTGTATCTTATTGGGTTAAAGAATCAGGAGTTTTCCCAATAGAGGCATTAATTAAAGTTACTGAAAACAGTAAATATGCAATATCCTTACAAAAAGCAATTGAAGGAGCAGAAAAATTACGGGAACTAGTTTATGTAGAGAAGAAATAAAAGAGAAAGTTGCTACAACATTTCAGGTTTGTTTCTAAGTGCTTTCTTATATGCTTGTTTTTTCTTTTTTTCTAAACGCTTTTGGATGCTTGATTTGGTTGGTTTTGTTGATTTTCTTTTTTTAGGAATTTTTAACCCTTTAATAATAAGTTGTAAAAAACGTTTAATAACAATTTCTTTATTTTTGTGCTGACTTCGACTTTCATCACATTGTAACAACAAAATATTTTCTTTTGTAAGTCTTGTTTTTAAGTTTTTTAACAATAATTCTTGTTCCTCAGCTGTAAGTTCAGAGGAGTTTTCAATATCAAAAGATAATTCAATTTTTGAAGAAACTTTGTTTACGTGTTGTCCTCCAGACCCACTGCTTCTATTGGCTTTAAATTTAAGTTCTTTTATAATTTTTTCATTATCCATTTATCACTGATTGTTAAAATCTATATTTTGTTGATGTATAAAATGTAAATCTAAATCAATTAAATTATCTGAAAAACTTTGTAAATTTTGTTTTGAATTTAAAATCTCATCAATTTTTTTTACTGCTTTTGTAAATCGAGTTTTTTTATCTCCTTTTAATAAAATATAGGGTCTCTTATATTTTATTAAAGCATTTTCAAAGGCCTTAAACATTTCCAAACGAAGTTCAGGACGGTCTCTTAAATCATCTTTTTCCCAAGGTGTATCAATATAAGTAAGTAAATATAAATCATAAGTATTATGTATTGCGGCCTTCTCTAATTCAGCATTTACATAGCCTCCGTAGTATTCTTCTGAATACACTTTAGTTTCCAATAAATCAGTATCGCAAATTAGTACTTTATCGGCTTTTTGGGCTAAATCATTTTCTAACTCCATTTGCCCCCTAGCTATAGGTAATAAATCTGAATTTTGACATGTTTTACGTTCGTTATTCCATTTGTTTTGTAAATATTCACGAGCAAATTCTGGAGCCCAAACAGTATTATAATGTCTAGCTAATTGTTTTGAGAGTGTTGTTTTTCCAGTACTTTCTGGTCCAAACAGTACAACCTTTATAATGTTTGATTTTTGTTGTTTAAGTTTTTTTTCCATGCAAAATATCCTTGTATTGCTAAAATTAAAAATATGCTGTATTGAATTCCTGTGAAACCATATCCTTTTACAAAATATAATGGAATAGAAACAATATTCCCCGCAATCCACAGTATCCAATTTTCTATTTTTTTGTTTGCCATTAGCCACATAGCGGCAAAAAATATTCCAGTTGTAAAAGTATCCAAATAGGGTGTTCCTTGCCTAAAATTAGTTAAATTTCCTGAAGTAAGTTTAGTAATAGCATAATTAACACTATCGATAAACCCTAAGTTGTTAGGCATTACATTGTAATACCTGTAAACAACTATCACAAAAATTGATGTAAAGGTAAAAATTCCAAATGCTTTTATCTTATCAGTTTTGTTAGTTCTAGATATTGGTATATGGTGCTGTTTATTATCAATTACTTTACTCCACATATACCAGCCGTACAAACTCATTATTGTATAGTAAATATTAATAATTAAGTCTCCGTAAAGGTTCCATTGAGAAAGTAGATAGACATATATGGCTGTACTAATAATTCCCGTTGGGAAAACTAAAATATTTTCTTTCTTCGCATAAAGAACACTAATTACCCCAAATAAAGCAGCAATAAATTCTAACGAAATATTGAAAGCACTTGCTGTTTGGTATGGTTCAGTGAAAAAGTTAATTAAATCATTCATAATAAGTTGTTTTCAAAGGCATTTCCTATAACAACAATATCTGCACCACTATCAAAAGTCATCTTTATTTGTTGGGTAGATTTTATACCACCACCTACAATTAAAGGAATTGAAATTTGTTGTTTTACTTTTCTAATTAAATTTAAGTTTATAGGATTTTTAGCTCCGCTTCCAGCTTCTAGATATATTAATTGTTTCCCTTTATACATTCCTGCAATTGCAGTTGCAATAACCAATTCGGTATTTTCTTGGGAAATAGGCATTGTATTACTGATTTTTAAGACAGATGAATGTGTGCCCCCATCTATTAAAATATAACCAGTAGGTATAATTTCTAGAGTTGAGTTTTTTAGGTATGGAACTGCTTTAATTTGTTGCTCAATTAAATATTCAGGATTTCTACCCGAAAGCAATGATAAAAATAATAAAGCATCAGCGTTGTTGGTTACCTGAGAATAATCTCCAGGGAATAAAACAATAGGTATTTTGGTATGGTTTTTTAATTTTTTTACAAATAAATCTGTAGTTCCATTTTTTACAAAACTTCCTCCAACAAATATGAAATTAGCTTTTAATTTTACAATTCTTTTTAATATTGAAGGAATATTTAGCACAGAAGTTTTATCTGGGTCTAATAAAACAGCTAATATCTTTTTACCTTTTTTTGAAGATTTTTGTATATGTGCTAAAATAGATTTAGTCATCATTATTGGGGTCTAAAGCATAAACAAGCGTAAAATTTTCAAGTTGTTCAAAGCGAATGTCGTATTTTTTGTCCCAATCTTTTACTTTAATATAACCTGTGGTTTTTTTATCAGAAATTTGAAAAGGGTTAATGTCAATATCATTTTTAAAGGTTAAACCTCCATATGGATAAATTTTATAAAGAGACTCTTTAGCTCCCCAAATTACGGTTAGTTGTTCAATATAATCATCATTTTTATGAATAAAACCTCGTTCAAAATTTACAAATTTATGCTGAATTATTTTTATCTTTTCTCTATTTTTTTCAATGTCAATACCAACTTCCCCATCACTAATAATAATAGCAGAAAAAGTAAAAGAATGTGTTATGGAGATGTATTTATTATCAGTTAAATGAGGTTTTCCGTTTCCGTTATAAAATAAATCAAAGTCTGAATACCCTGCTTCTTTCAGTAAATGACGTACACTTAAAAATCCACGTTGATGCAATTCAGATTTCATTGAAAACAACCTTTCTTTGCTGTTATCGGTTAAAGCTGTATTTTTTAGTAATTCATCAAAAGACTCTTCAATTTTCCATATGAATATTGAAGAATTATTAGTTGGTTTAATGGTTTTGAATAAAGGCATTTATAATCTCAAAGGTATTTTGTACTTTTGCAAAATCTACAAACTAATTTTAGTTAGTTTTAAATAAAAGACAAATTTAATAAATATGAGTACAGAAACATCAACTTACGTAAAATATAAAGTAAAAGATATAAATTTAGCAGACTGGGGGCGTAAAGAAATTGAATTAGCTGAAGCTGAAATGCCAGGGCTAATGAGTTTAAGAGAAGAATATAAAGGGAAGAAACCTCTAAAAGGAGCCAGAATAGCAGGTTGTTTGCATATGACAATTCAAACAGCGGTTTTAATTGAAACTTTGGTTGATTTAGGTGCTGAGGTTACTTGGAGCTCTTGTAATATATTTTCTACACAAGATCAGGCTGCTGCTGCCATTGCTGCAGCTGGAGTTTCAGTATATGCTTGGAAAGGTATGAATGAAGAAGAATTCGATTGGTGTATTGAACAAACACTATTTTTTGGAGAAGACAAAAAACCTTTAAACTTAATTTTAGATGATGGAGGTGACTTAACCAATATGGTATTGGATAAATATCCAGAGTTAGCAAAAGGAATTAATGGGTTATCTGAAGAAACTACCACTGGAGTTCACCGTTTATATGACAGAGTGATTGCGGGAACATTACCTATGCCAGCAATTAATGTGAATGACTCTGTTACTAAATCTAAATTCGACAATAAATATGGATGTAGAGAAAGTGCTGTTGATGCAATTCGAAGAGCCACAGATATTATGTTAGCAGGAAAAAGAGTTGTAGTTTGTGGTTATGGAGATGTAGGGAAAGGAACTGCGGCATCATTTAAAGGAACTGGAGCAATTGTAACTGTTACTGAAATAGATCCTATTTGTGCTTTACAAGCGGCAATGGATGGTATTGAGGTGAAAAAATTAGATACTGTTGTTGCTAATGCTGATATTATTATTACGACTACTGGAAATAAAGACATTGTTCAGGCAAAACATTTTGAAAAAATGAAAGATAAAACAATTGTTTGTAATATTGGCCATTTTGATAATGAGTTAGATATGGCCTGGTTAAACAAAAATTATGGAAATACTAAAGTTGAAATAAAACCCCAAGTAGATAAATATACGATTGGTGAAAAAGAAATTATTATTTTAGCTGAAGGACGTTTAGTAAATTTAGGTTGCGCAACGGGACACCCAAGTTTTGTAATGAGTAATTCTTTTACAAACCAAACTTTGGCTCAGTTAGAACTGTGGAATAATAGAGAAGCTTATGAAAATAAAGTTTACATGCTACCTAAACACTTAGATGAAAAAGTAGCCCGTTTACATTTAGCCAAAATAGGTGTTGAATTAGAAACATTACGTGAAGACCAAGCAGCTTACATAGGTGTAAAAGTTGAAGGGCCTTATAAGCCAGATTACTATAGATATTAATAAATATATATAATATTTTAAAGCTTTATGGCAATTGCTATAAAGCTTTTTTTATATTTGTTTTTGGAAAATCATTTTAATACTATTTCTATGAAATCAATATTAGTTCCTTTAGGTGATTCTGAAAAAGCAATTTGCACTTTGCAATATGCTATAGATTTTGCATCTGTTGTTAATGCTAAAATATATGTAATTCAGGTTTTTGGTACTACAAAAGTTGCGGGAGCTTTAAAAAATATGGATGAGCTTTTAGAAAAAAATAGTAAGGAAGAATTAGCACATGTTTTAGCAAACGTTGATAAAAAAGGAATTGAAATTATTGCCAAACCTGTTAAGGGTCAGATAGTTGATAGTATTAATAGAGTTGCTACACTTTTAAATGTAGATTTAATAATTGCCTCAGCAAAAAATAGTGCAGCTGATTCATCTATTTATTTAGGTAGAATAACAGGTGGATTGGTAAAGCAAACAGAATTACCTATGTTAATTATACCAAAAGGATATAAATTTAAGGCAATTAAAACCATTTTATTAAGCATACGTTCAGGTTTAATTAGAAAACCAAAAGTTTTAGAACCATTGGAAGATTTAGTGAAAAACTTTAATACCAAAGTAAATTTATTACATGTAATTACTCCTCATAATACAATTGAAGACAACTCATTACATAAAGGTTTCGAAACTATTGCAGATACTATTACAAACAGTGAAAACGCAACGGTTTTTCAAGGAGTGTTAGAACATTTACTTGAAGTTAATCCTGATATGATTTGTGTTATAAGACGAAAACGAGGATTTTTCAATAAACTTTGGGAACAAAATCACATTAAAAAAGTAGATTTTGAAAGTAGAATTCCTTTATTAATTTTAAAAGGAAATTTATAAAATCAAATTGGGGATGTAGCTCAGTTGGCTAGAGCGCTTGACTGGCAGTCAAGAGGTCGTGGGTTCGACTCCCATCTTCTCCACATTAATAATTGTTATAAAAAAAAACCTCGCGATACCGTGAGGTTTTTATTGCAATTTCCCATTAATTCACAAAAATATACTTCTCTTTTCCCTATCCCAAAATTAAGATTATCACCTAAAATAGTTGAGGGGAAATATGACTAAAAAAAAGGGGGTATTCCCCCTTTTTTATTTTATAACTGTTTAAGTAATTCTTCTACGGCTTTTTTTAGTTGAGAATCTTTTCCTTTAGCTCTATCATCAGGATTATTATTTACAATAATATCAGGAGTAGCAGGTGTAAAATCCATATTTTTACCAGAAGATTTTACATACCAACCTCTAAAAGGAACTCTTATATAAGAACCATCAATTAAATTTTGTCCTCCAGTAGATATAACAGCGCCAAAAGTAGGTGTGCCAACCAATTTACCGATTTTTAATTCTTTATAAGCATGTGAAAAAATTTCAGCATTAGAATAACTATTTTGATTGCATAAAGCTATTGAAGGTTTTGTTAATGCCGCTAATGGTAACCGCTCACTATAAGGATAATAACTTTTAAATTTTTCATGCTCTTTTTTAAGATCCTTTGCAGCTCCTCTAGGAATTGTATACGCATGCTGTTTAACATTTAAAACGGCCATTAAATAATCTGTAGTCCATCCGCCACCATTATAACGTACATCAATAACAATACCTTCTTTTCCCAATCCGGCAGCTGTTAATTCACGCTCAAAACGTTCAAAACTTGTCCAATTCATTCCCTGAATATGGATGTATCCTAAACGTCCATTTGAATATTTTTCTGTTAAACG
>JAMOMG010000041.1 GCA_027068695.1 Flavobacteriaceae bacterium | reverse complement strand
AAGGATTTCCTGTTGTACTTGGACAATTAGGTGGTGTTCCGCCTTTTCCCATGTAAAGCTCCTTTGTTAAATTTGCAACTAAATAAATTAGTTGCGTCTTCTGCCATCTGCAATGACACAGAATATATAAAGTTTTGTTATCCTGAAACACTTATTTCTCTAAAAAAGCCTAGAATGGCTACCCACACAAACTAAAGCTAACTCTAAAATATCATTATCAATTCGATAAATCAATAACAAATCAGGCTGAACATGGCACTCACGACAACCTAAATAATTTCCAATCAACTTATGATCTTTAAGTTCATCATCAAGTTTTTTACCTTCTGCCAATATTTTAACAATTGGTTTGAGTAACTCTTTTTCTTTGTTTGAAAGTTTTTTGTAATCCTTTTTAAAACTTGTGGTTCTAAAGATTTCATACATTTAAGAATCCAAATCATCAAAAAGTTCATCAATATTTTTGAAACTTTTCCCTTCTCTTATTTCAAGTTCATGAAGGGCTTGTTTTGTGTCATTATTTGGTATTTTTAACTCAAATGGTAGACCTTTGTTTAATACAATCATATTGTTAAAAACACTTATTGCTTGTGAATAATTCAGTCCCATTTGGTTCAAAATTTCTTTTGCTTGTCGATAGCTTGTCTCTTCTACTCTAATGGTTGTTTGAGTCTTCATGATAACTCCTTCTGTTTTTTATATTATATCCCAATTTGAATACAAAATCAATATTTTTTGGCAAAATTGATTTTCTCTTTGTTTTGTTGAAGGACTTGGAACTTTGTAGAATAACGTTTGAGTACAAAAATATATGGCTGTCTGCAATCGTTTTTATATTTGCATGATATCATGTTTTTTTCTTTAAAATTTGTCGTTGAAGCCATATATTTTTGTTTGCTACGACTTGTTGTATCTAAGGTTTATTTCGATTAAAAATATCTAATATTTCTATAATTTCTTCTTGAACTTTGATTTCATATGTGATTGTATACTTTTTAAAAGTCATATCTCTGACATTGTTTTCTTTAAAGTATCTTGATGATTGTAGCTAATATAGTAAATATACTACTTGATAAACTAATTATAGGGTTGTAATCAGTTATAAATTGGTTTATAATATCTCCTTTGTAAGCCAATGTTTAACATGAGCAATAGTTTTCCTATGGCTTTATTAGCTTAAGCTTAAATACTGTTCAGCAATATCTTTATAGTTTTTGTCATTATGGATTTTATCTAGTAATGTTTGTTTAGTTAATAAAAAATCTACAATATCCTTTAGTCTTTCACTTACAATACTTTCTTTCAGTAAAAGTAATATCTCAGCCATATTACCTTGACCATAACTATTGCTTAGTTTAACCCTTACTTCATAACCATGCATTTGTTGTAAAAGTATAATAATATTATCATCTCCCAATAATTTTAAGAATTTATCATATAGTTTTTTTCCATTTGGTGAAACACCATTGTTATAGCTTATACCTTTACCAATTCGGCAAATAAGTATAATTTTTAATAATTTCTCTATTCTTTCTTTGGGTATGTCATTTTCAGTTTCAAAATAGGTTAAAATTTTTCTTATAAATGGTGGCTCATTCTGAAAATTATCCCATCCGTATCGAGCTTCAAGTAAACTATCTAACAACTCATCAATTGATATGATTTTTGCTTCTAATGACTGGTATTTGTTTCCATCACATAAGAGAAAAAACTCTAAACCGAGCTTATGCTTATCATGATATAAATTATTTTTGTATCCATCAAGCATTATGCCTAATTTGAATTTTATTGACTCACTACTATTAGACCATATAAAAGGGGCTACCATTGCTATATTTTTTCGTATCACATTATTAGTTTTATCTGAAACAAATATTCCAAAAATATTATTTAAAAGATTATCTGTATTTTGTACTGATAATTCCTTTAATGGTTTTTCCATACTTTTAATTGTTGCTTCATCAAGTATATCTGTTGTAGCTTTAAGATTATCTATAAAAGATTTTATTTGTATTGCAGCTTCTGATGGTTTGTCATTTAATATATCTGTAACACATGTTTCAAGCCAACCTAAAAGTTCGTAAGCATTAATTGAATATGTATTAGGATGGGATGATCCTATATCATTTCTCATTGTTAAAATATGATGTAACTTTGTTGAAACAATTTCTGAAATCAATTCAAGCTTATAGCATGTATTAATTAAAGTATTGTCTTTAATACCACTTAAGTCATCTTCTGATTCAAAATCTTCTCTTTTTGAACCTCCAACTGCAGCATCAAAAAAAAGCTCTAAACCATAAATCACTGCTTTTTTTCTTAAGTTTATTACAACTTCATTCCAAACATAATTCAGAGCTGCATCAAATAGTCCAATAGATGCAGCAGCGACAAATTTTGAAAGGTATCTCCCCTCGCGTTTGGTTTCTTTATCTAAACTAGAAATAAATCCAACTAAATTTGTTTCAATCGTTTGTCTCTGGCTATAACTAGCTAAAATATTTTCAGTAGGTAATTCTAAATATTCTAAATAATTTTCAAATTTTGTGGTGTCTGTTGCTATAACAACTTTGGGTTTTGATACTTCTATATCTGTGCTCATTGATTATATTCCTTTTGTAAGCTAACGTCTGTCTTGAGAAATAAGTTTGCCCGCAGGGTAACTTATTTCTCTCCTAGTATTTGTTATGTTTTTATTTGCTTTCCAATTAAATAGTTAATAAAAGCTGAACAAGAAACTAACATATATTTAGCTTCTTCAAAGGCACTTTGAATCTCTTCACCAGTTATACCATGCCTAATTCCATCAGCAGACGATGTCCAACTATATAATTTTATCATTCCTGCTTTAAAGTTTTTATCCATTTCAAATGGTAAGTTATTCATACTTCTATTTAGTGCAACATTTGTTGTTCCAGAAATTATATTTAAGACAGATTCAACTGCACTTATTGATTCTTTAATTGAATTAATATAATCTGGATTTTCTCTATCACTTAATAATTCAAGTGATGTAGAAAGGTGCCTTGTTACTCCTGAATATTGGCACTCTAAAGCTTCTTCAATTTCTTTTATTTCGACATCATCGATAATTGGAGTAATATAGTCATCAATGAATCTATATCCTGATGATTCATTCTCTAATACAATATTTATTTGAGTACGAAATTTTTTATTAAGATTCTCATCATAAAAAATTGATGATATAAATTCTAGAAAATCATATATTTCAAACCATTCTAATTTAAAATATTTTTGTTTTAAATTTTCTTTTAATGATTTTTTTGTTAGATTTGGCTCTTCATGTATTTTGAAAAAACCATCATAAATATTTTTAATAAAATCAAATGCTTTCATATCTATAATATTATAAATATCTTCTATTCCAATTTGTGTTTCAATTGGATCTATATAGTATATTTTTATGCTATTCCATAATCTATTTTTTAGTTCATCATTAATACTATTAATTTGGAATGAATCTATTATTTTTTTAAATCCATATTGTTCTGAAAATTTTCTTCTCAATTTAAATATCCTTTTTACTCTTAACATAACTATTTAATACAAGACATAATATCATAAACACCTACTAAAATCAATATTTAAGAAACAAAAAAATATCCCACCAATAAATAAATAACATTTCAAATTGAAATATTATTTCACTATTCTCAAAAAAGTCAATATAATTTAACAAAAGCAAATATTTTTTAGCTAAAAATTATCTATTATCAGGACATTATATCCTCCTATCAGGTGATTTAGAGCCAAAAAAAACAAAGTGTCTTATTATTTTTAGGAGTATTGTATGCAAAAAAAGAAAAAATTATTGG
>JAMOMG010000040.1 GCA_027068695.1 Flavobacteriaceae bacterium | reverse complement strand
TTTAAATTTCTTTTTCTAAAAGTTGTTGTTCATAAAGTTCTTTATAATAACCATTTTTATTAACTAACTCGTTGTGTGAGCCTTGTTGAATTATTTTCCCCTTTTCTAATACAATAATGCTATCAGCGTTTTTTATTGATGAAATTCTATGGCTAACTATAATGGTTGTTTTATCCTTACTAATTTTATATAAATTATTCAAAATTATCTCTTCTGTTTCAGTGTCTACAGCAGATAAACAATCGTCAAAAATTAAGATTTTTGGATTTTTAATAATTGCTCTGGCAATGGATATGCGCTGTTTTTGTCCTCCAGATAGTGTAACTCCTCTTTCGCCAACATAGGTGTTATACCCTTCATTAAATTCAATAATATTGTGGTGTATGTAAGCGTCTTTTGCAGCTTGTTCAATTTTACTATCAGAAGCAGATTCATCACCAAATTTAATATTATTTTTTATGGTATCTGAAAATAAGAATGCTTCTTGAGGTACGAAGCCAATACTTTGCCTCAAATTATCTAAATTTAGTTGTTTAATGTTTATATCATCAATTAGTATTTCACCAGATTTTACATCGTACAAACGTGCAATTAAATTTATAACTGTAGATTTTCCTGAACCAGTATTACCCAAAATGGCCAATGTTTTTCCTTTTTTAATTTTAAAACTCACATTTTTTAAAGCTGTAATATGGGTGTCATCATACGTGAAGGATACATTTCTAAATTCTATATTCCCTTCAATTTTTGAAGGTGTAAGACAATTATTTTTAATTTCAGGCTCATGTTGTAAAAATTCATTAATTCGTTTCTGTGAAGCTTCTGCCTGTTGTACCATAGAAGTTACCCAACCAACAACAGCAACTGGCCAGGTTAGCATATTAACATACATAATAAATTCTGCAATTACACCTAAAGAAATAGATCCTTCAATATAACGTAATCCACCTATGTATATCACTAAAATGTTACTTAAGCCAATTAGCAAAATCATAGCAGGGAAAAATAATGCTTGAGCTTTAAATAAATGAATGTTTTTTTCTTTTGCAGTATTGGCAATGTGTTGGAATTCTTGCATTGCTTTGTCTTCAATACCATAAGATTTTAAAATACTAATTCCTGAGAATGTTTCTTGTGCGTTAGCAGTAAGTTTAGATAGGTATTGCTGAACAATTGTACTTCTTTTATTAATAATTCTGCTTAAAAAATAAATTGATACAGATAAAATAGGTAGCGGTAACAACGTATAATTGGTTAATGTTGTATCAATGTTATACATTTTTATAATTGCAACCACAAATAGCACTAACATGTTCATAGTATACATAATAGCTGGGCCAAAATACATACGTACTTTGCTTACATCTTCACTAATACGATTCATTAAATCACCAGTCTTATTTTTTTTATAAAAATTTAAAGATAAGCGTTGGTATTGTTGATAAATTTCATTTTTTAAGTCGAATTCAATCAAACGTGAAGTAACTATTATTGTTTGCCTCATTAAAAAAGTGAAAAAACCAGAAAGTAAAGCAGCACCAATAATTAAAAGTATATTATTTAATAAATCAGCTTTTACCAATGGTAAATCGGTTACAATACC
>JAMOMG010000039.1 GCA_027068695.1 Flavobacteriaceae bacterium | reverse complement strand
TTAGCTGATTATTTTGAAGATAAAAATATTAGTTGGGTTGATGATATTCCGTTTGTGAATACGTGGGTTGTTAAAACCTTAAATCAAATGAAAGCAAACCAATCTTTTAGACTTGGAAATTTATACAAGAATGATGATGATGAAAAATTTGTAGTTGATTTATTTAGAAAGGTTGTACTAAATCATACGGAGTTTGAAAAAGAAGTAATTAATAAAACACCAAATTGGGATACTGATCGTATTGCTGAAATTGATATGATTTTAATAAAAATGGCTATTTGTGAGTTTTTAAAATTTCCATCAATACCGACTCGTGTTACTATTAATGAATACATTGAAATTGCTAAAGATTATTCAACAGAAAAAAGTAGCTTCTTTATTAACGGAGTATTAGATAAAATTTTAAAAGATTTTACTACTTCAAAAAGATTAGATAAAATAGGACGAGGATTATTATAATTTCATATTTTTACAAAAATAAAAAATTTTAAAAATGAAGAAAATTACAATTATTTACATTGCTATATTAAGCTTAGCAGTTATTTCTTGCAAGGAAAATGCAACTTCAAAAGTTAAGGAAACCAATTTAGAAACGGCCAAAGAAAGAGATGCTAAAATTAGTTTGGGTTCAGCAATTATTGAATTTGATAAGCCAGCATTTGAGTTTGGTACCATTACTGAAGGTGATATTGTAGAAGGTGATTTTACAATTTATAACAAAGGAAAAGTGGACCTAGTTATTACAAAAGCAAAAGCATCTTGTGGTTGTACTGTACCTGTTTGGCCTAAAGAAGCTATTAAACCAGGTGATTCCGCTGTTTTGAAATTTTCATTTAATTCAAGAGGCAAAAGAGGAAATAATAATAAGTCTATTACTCTTACCACAAATACTGAAAAAGGAACAGAGATTTTAAGAGTAAAAGGAACTGTTTTACCTAAAGAAAAGTAATAAATTAAAATTTATATAAATGTATACAGTAATATTTTTACAAACTGATGGAGGAAGTACTTTATCAAGCATGCTTCCTTTTTTATTGATGTTTGTGGTTATTTATCTATTCATGATTCGACCGCAAATGAAACGTCAAAAAAATGAAAAAAAATTTCAAAGTTCTATTGCAAAGGGTAATAAAGTAATTACTACAAGTGGAATTCATGGAAAAATTTTAGACATTGTTGATAGTGACAATACAGTAATAATTGAAACAGGGGCTGGAAAAATTAAATTTGAACGATCAGCCATTTCAATGGAGCTTAGTAAAAAGTTACAGGCGCCAAAAGAAAAAAAATAAGTAAATTAGTTACATATTTAATAAAAGTGAGCTGTTAAGCTCACTTTTTGTATATTTAGTACTTATTATTTAAAATGAAAACAGTTGTAAAAACGTCAGGTATATCTATTGCAGATAAAAGAAAAGTAAAAGTATTTTTGTTTATTTTACTGCTAACATCAATAATTTGGTTGTTAATTGAATTGTCAAAAATCACCAATAGCACAGCCGTATTTAAAATTGAATATAAAAATATTCCTACTGGAATGTTATTGCAACGTAAACCAACTTCTGAGATAAGTATTGCATTGAAAGCCCCAGGTTTTTCATTACTGAAGTATAAGATAAAAAAAAATAAAGTAGCACTAAATTTAAATAAAGTAGTGAAGGCTAATTCAAATTATTATCTATTGCCAAATCAGCAAAAAGCGTATTTAAATGCCCAATTACCTGGAGAAACAGAAGTTATTAGTGTTTTGAAAGATACTATTTTTATAGAGTTAGGGAAAAATAAATCAAAGAAAGTTCCCGTAAATCTTCAGTTGGATATTAAATTTAAATTAGGGTATAATTTAACAGCGCCTTTAAAAATAATACCAGACTCAGTAACCATTACAGGTCCAGCAAAATATGTTGATTCAATTAAAGAATTATCAAATACTTTGCTGGAATTAAATGATGTACATAAAAATATTTACAAAGAGTTAGATTTAAAATTACCTCCAAAAAATTCTAATGTTATTTTGAGTACAACAAAAGTTATAGTTAAAGCAAACGTAGATAAATTTACTGAGGGGAGTTTTAATATTCCTGTTACCATAATAAATAAACCTGAAGGAATTAAAATTAATACTTTCCCAAATACAATAGAAGTTATTTACCAAGC
>JAMOMG010000038.1 GCA_027068695.1 Flavobacteriaceae bacterium | reverse complement strand
TATTAATATTTCATAGTTTCTGTATCTTTCACTTCAACAGAGTATACTATTTTGTATAAATTAATAATAATTGCAATTGCCAATGCAGTTTCAGCTGCAGCCAGTGCAATTATAAAAATTGAAAATATGATACCTTGTAAAAAATCTGGATATAAATAGGTGTTAATAACTACAAAATTAACAGCCGAAGCATTTAAAATTAATTCGATAGACATTAATACTGTAATTAAGTTTTCTCTTGTAAAAAACCCATAAGTTCCAATAAAGAATAAGATACTTGTCAGGGTTAAAATTTCGTAAATACTGATACCTTCAATCATTTTTCAACTAATTTTCTTTTAATTTTTTTCCTTTGGCTATAATAATAGCTCCAATCATAACTGCAACTAATAACACACTAATTACTTCAAAGGGTAAAATAAATCCACCCTCTCCATAACCTAATAATTTATAACCTACATCAGCTACTTCAATAGATTTATAGGTGTTTGCAGTTTGAAATGGGTAGGTAAAAATTGCCCAAAGTGTAATTCCTAAACCAATAATACTAAGTAAACCAGCTATAATTTTTTTCTTAATAGGTGTTTTTCCCAATTCTAATTCAACATGATGAACTAATAATACAGAAAATATGAACAGCACTATTACACCACCACCATAAACGGTTAATTGTATGGCTGCTAAAAGGTTATAGTTTATCATAAAATACAGTCCTGAAATACTAATTAAAACAAATAATAAATATATTACTGCTCTTAAAATTTTACGACTTGTAACTGCTGCAATTGCAAAAATTACTATAAATGCCGCTAGTATATAAAATAATGTTGCTTCCATAATATTAATCTTCTATTCCGGCTTTTACTACGGATCCTGGTTGGTTTAACACTTTTGTTAATGCAGCCCTGTCATAAACAGAATTTTCATAATTCTGAGCCCAAACAATGGCATCAGTAGGGCAAGCTTCAATACATAAACCACACATAGTACACATTGACATGTGGTAAATATGTTTATCTATCTTTTTTTTCTTTTTCCCAGTTTCAGGATCAATAGCTCTGTCCCAAATAATTTCAATAGAACCGTTGGGGCAGGCAATTTCACATGATTGACAGCCTGTACAGTAATGTTCATTATTTTCATCATGTGGCATTACAACTTCACCCCTAAATCTATCAAACATTTTTAAAGTTTCTCTATTGTCGGGATACAGTTGTGTTAGGCTTCCTTTACGTGCTCGGATAAAATAACCTCCTGTAACACTCATTCCAGTGAGTAAGGTTTTTATTCCGTTATATATATCTGAAAAATAACTCATTTTATCATTTATTAAATTGTCCAGTTTAACCAAATTACAACTGCCATTATTAGTAAATTAACTAAATTTATAGGTAATAGATATTTCCACTCCAAGGTTAATAATTGGTCTACTCTTAAACGAGGAAAAGTCCAACGAAACCACATCATTAAAAATATAATTATTAATACTTTAATTAAAAACCAGATTACTTGTGGAAACCAAGTGATACCTTCTGTAATTCCAAAAGGGGATAACCAAGCACCAAAAAATAATACAACGGCAATTGAGGCGATAATAAACATATTGATAAATTCTGCTAAAAAGAAATAGGCAAATTTCATTCCTGAATATTCTGTGTGAAAACCAGCTCCTAATTCAGATTCAGCTTCAACCAAATCAAAAGGAGCTCTGTTTGTTTCTGCAGTACCTGCAATCATAAAAATCATAAATGCAATAATGGCAGGAACATGACCTTGTAAAATTAGCCAACCACCAGTACGTTGAATTTCTACAATTTCTGATAATTGTAATGTACCTGTTAGTAGAACCATTGTTAAAATTGATAGACCAACAGATAGTTCGTAACTAATTGTTTGTAAACCACTACGCATAGCTCCAATTAAAGAGAATTTATTGTTACTAGACCATCCAGCAACTAAAATTCCGATAACGCCAATTGAAGAAATAGCAAATAAGAAGAAGATACCAATGTTAATATCAAAACCTTGAAATTGCTCTGAGTATGGAAAAACAGCCATTGCCATTAATGATGTTACAATAACAAAGTAAGGGGCTAAATTGTATAGAAATTTATCAATTCTATCATTACTGGTTAATTCTTTAGAAACTAATTTTAAGGCATCAGCCATTGTTTGAAGTAACCCCCAAGGGCCAACTCTATTAGGTCCAAGTCTTAATTGAAACCAAGCAGCAACTTTACGCTCAAGTAATACTAAATATAAACCAGCAACAGCAAATAAGGCTAAATAAACAATTGCTATTAAAATCCATTCTGTAATATTTGCAGCCATTTCAGGCATTATTGAAAATATCCAATCGTGGATAGTTTTGGTTATGTTTAACGGTATGTTCATCATTAAAAAATTCATAATCTATAATTAACGATCTATATCAGGAATCACAAAGTCAAATGAAGCCATTGTGGCTACTAAATCTGCAATTTTTACTCCTTTAGTAATATGATTTAAAACAGAAAGATTTGAAAATCCAGGAGATCGGAATTTAACTCTATACGGATTTTTGGTTCCTGTACTATTTATATAAACACCTAATTCACCTCTTGCAGTTTCAACACGTTGATAAAATTCTCCTTTAGGTAATTTAATTACTGCTTTGGTAGGTGCTTTAATTTCACCTTCAGGAATGTTGTCAATTAATTGTTCAATTATTGACATAGACTCCCACATTTCTGCAATTCTTACTTTATATCTTGAGTAAGTATCACCTTCAGTAAAAAGAATCTCTTTAAAGTCAACTCTATCGTATGCACTGTATGGATGATGTTTTCTTACATCACTGGCAAATCCTGACCCTCTTGCAACTGGGCCCGAAACACCATAAGAAATAGCATCTTCTTTTGTTAATATACCAACACCTTTTGTACGTTTTTCAAAAATTATATTTCCAGTTAACAATCTGTCGTATTCAGGTAATTTAGTTTTAAAATGTTTGATAAATTCTTTGGTACGTTTCACGAAATTAGGGTGAATATCATACATTAATCCTCCAGGAACATTATAGTTCATAGTTAAACGAGCACCACAAGTTTCTTCAAAAATATCATTAATCATTTCGCGATCTCTAAAGGCATAAAAATAAGTAGTTAACGCCCCTAAATCCATTCCCATAACACCCCACCATAATTGGTGAGAGGCTAAACGAGTTAGTTCAGAAATTATAGTTCTTATAACTTTAACTCTATCAGAAACTTCTATTTCAAGTCCTTTTTCAACAGCCAGGCAAACAGCTTCATTATTAATATTTGAAGACAAATAATCCATTCTGTCAGTTAAATGAACTATTTGTTGATAGCTGTCCCGTTCACACATTTTTTCTATAGATCGATGTATGTAACCTAAATCTGGCTCTACATTTTTTATTATTTCACCATCAATGGTTAATAACAAACGTAATACTCCATGTGCTGCGGGATGTTGAGGTCCCATATTAATGAAATACTCTTCCGTTTTTATTTTATTTTTTACGTCTTGATCAGTCATAAAAATAGTTATTTTACAATCATGTTAGCTTCATCTACATAATCCTTTCTCAAAGGGTAACCATCCCAGTCAGGCGTTAAAAATAAACGTCTTAATTTAGGGTGATTATTAAATTTTATACCAAAAAAATCAAAGATTTCCAATTCGTGAAATTCAGCTGTTTGCCAAATATCGTGGACAGAGTCTAATACAGGGTTTTCTCTGTCATCAATCATAACTTTAACAACAATTTGATGTTTGAATTCAGTTGATTCTAAATGATAAATAACACCTAAATCTTTACCCCAGTCCATTCCAGTTATACAAAAAGCATAATTAAATTT
>JAMOMG010000037.1 GCA_027068695.1 Flavobacteriaceae bacterium | reverse complement strand
AAAAATCCAATTCATTTTCAATTCCATAATTCTTTATAAAATTTCTAATTTGATTGGATGGATCTTCTTGTAAATGGCATTTGTCAATATCTA
Source organism: Flavobacteriaceae bacterium (assembly GCA_027068695.1). The sequence goes on along the minus strand of JAMOMG010000037.1, from coordinate 1,058 downwards.
AAATTTTATCCCACATACCTGCAATATGAAATCCACAAGCACTTCTATTATCTATACTTTCTTCCGAATTTATTTCATCTAAGGTAAGCCAACGGCTGTTTGAAAAAGAAAACTCCATTTTATTTCTATAAAAATAAGTGTTTTTGCAACCTAAAATAGGAGTTACCTCGGGTAAATCAAGGTGGCCAATTCGTACGAGGTTATTGATTACTTCCTTTTCTTTATAAGCTAACTGGTGTTCATATCCCATAAATTGCCATTTACACCCTCCACAATGTTCAAAATGAGTGCAGACAGGCTCAACTCTTTTCTCAGAATATTTATGAAATTTGATGGCTTTACCTTCAAAATAAGCTTTTCTCTTTTTTCCAGTTTTAATATCTACAATATCACCAGGGACGGTATTTGTCAAAAAAATAACACGTCCATCAGGTGCTTTTGCAATAGTTTTACCTCTTGCCCCAGCATCTACTACTTCAATATTTTCAAAAATAATTGATTTCTTTTTTCTACCCATTTTGCAAATGTAACATTTTAGCATAAAAAAAGCATCCCAATGTAAGGGATGCTTCTAATATTTTTATAAGCTTATTTTATTTAACACTTCTCATATAAGCAGCTATGGCATCCAATTCATCTCCAGAAAGGTTTTTAACAAAACCATCTAGGTTAGCTTTCATAATTGCAACTTGCCCAGGATCAGTATCTACAATTGGTTTAGACTCTTCTTTTAAAAATTTAACGATATCTCCATTTTTTTCAGAATATATTCTATTGATTTCTTTAATTGAAGGCCCTATAACTTTCATAGTTGGATTATGACAAGTAGCACAAGTTTTTTCAGTAAATAACTTTTTACCTAATTCAACATTACTATCAGCCATATCGGATGTTGTATCAGCTTCCTTTGTTTCTGTAGTTGTATTATGTTGCATCATTGGTTGTTGCATCATTGGTTTCATTTTTTCTTCTTTCTTTTTTTCACCGCAACTCACAAAAAATAGTGCAGCTAATCCTAAAACTAATACTGATTTTTTCATTTTTTTATAATTTAATTT
>JAMOMG010000036.1 GCA_027068695.1 Flavobacteriaceae bacterium | reverse complement strand
TTTTATAATGATATACTTGGTAAGTACGAAAAATATGTTACTCAATATTTTGGGTTTGATAAAGTGTTACCAATGAATAGTGGGGCAGAAGCTGTTGAAACAGCAATTAAGCTATGTAGAAAATATGCATATGAAAAAAAGGGTATTGCTGAAAATAAAGCTGAAATAATTGTATGTGAAAATAACTTCCATGGAAGAACTACAACCATAATTTCTTTTTCTAATGATGAAGATGCTCGTAAAAACTTTGGTCCTTATACCGCTGGGTTTATTAAAATAGAATATGATAATTTGGAGGCTTTAGAAATGGCATTAAAATCATCTCATAATATTGCAGGATTTTTGGTTGAACCAATACAAGGTGAGGCTGGAGTTTATGTTCCTTCAGAAGGGTATTTGGCAAAGGCAAAAGCACTGTGTGAAAAATATGATGTTCTTTTTATTGCTGATGAAGTTCAAACAGGTATTGCAAGAACAGGAAAATTATTGGCTGTAGGCTACGAAAACGTAACTCCAGATATTTTAATTTTGGGTAAAGCATTAAGTGGAGGAGTTTATCCCGTATCAGCGGTATTGGCAAACAATACTATAATGAACGTTATAAAACCAGGACAACACGGTTCTACGTTTGGTGGCAACCCATTGGCCGCTGCTGTTGCAATTGCAGCACTTGAAGTTATAAAAGAAGAAGGTTTGGCTAAAAATGCCGAGCGCTTAGGGAATTTATTTAGAAGTGAAATTCAAAAATTAGTTGATTCGAATAGTTTGGTTAGGTTAGTAAGAGGTAAAGGTTTGCTAAATGCAATAATTATTAACGACTCTGAAGATAGTTCAACAGCCTGGGATATTTGTTTAAAATTACGTGATAATGGTTTGTTAGCTAAACCAACTCATGGAAACATTATACGTTTTGCTCCTCCTTTGGTTATGAATGAAGAACAACTATTAGATTGTGTATCTATAATTAAGAAAACATTTAAAGAATTCTAATCATAAAAAAACCACTTTTAGGGTTTTTTTATATATGAAAATACTATTCTAAAAAAAAATGCAGTTCATCCTTAAAAATTTGTTATTACCTAAAATACATTACTAAATGTATTCTTAGCATTATACTTTTGTACTTGTTAAAAGAAGTTAGAAATAGAATTTAAAAAATAACAAGTAAGGTTTGTGGGTTTCACCTCTACATCTTGTAAAAGAATAATGAAAAAGAAGGTAAGGGAAAAAAGCGGCTTTTAAGCCGCTTTTTTTATTTTGATATTATCTTTTTCTTCTTCTAGAACTTTTATCAGATGAACCAAAAGCACTTTTATTATTAGAACGTTTTCGTCCAAATTTGCTAAAATCTCCTTTTGTGTTTTTGTCTCTTCTTTTTCTATCTCTATCTCCATCGCTTCTTCTTCCACCACTTCTTCCAGATCGCTTTTTCTCTGTAATTTCAACATTTACATTTCTACCCTCAAAATCAACATCATTCTCCTTAAAAATGGCAATTGTTTCATCGGTATAGTTTTTGTCTAACTCAAAAAACGAAAAGGTATCTAAGATTTCAATTTGCCCTATTTCAATATTTTTTGCAATTTGTTGTTCATTAATCAAACCAATTAATCTGGCAGGGTTTAATCTGTCTTTTCTACCAATATTGATAAAGAAACGGGACATGTTTTCATCATTCCTACGTTTTCCTCTACTGTCTGAACTACCTCGCATTTGGTCGCTATCATTCAAATCTGGTGCATTTTGATAGTACGACAAAAATGTATTGAATTCTAATGATACAAATCGTTTAATTAATTCTTCACGATCTAAGCCTTCTAACTTTTCGTAAATGGAAGGTAAAAAGTCATTTATTTCTTTTTCATTAATTTTAATATCATGAACTTTATCAATTAATTTTAATAATTGATTTTGACAAATTTCTTTTCCTGTTGGGATTGGAGTACTAACAAATTTTTTGCCAATTAATTTTTCTATAGGACGTAATTTACCTTTTTCACGTCCTGTAACAATAGCAATAGAAATGCCTTCTTTACCTGCACGTCCGGTTCTACCACTACGATGCGTGTAAGATTCAATTTGATCGGGTAGTTTATGATTAATTACGTGTGTTAAATCGTTCACATCTAAACCTCTTGCTGCAACGTCAGTTGCAACTAAAATTTGTAGATGTTTTTTACGGAATTTATCCATAACTCCATCACGTTGTGCTTGAGATAAATCTCCGTGAAGTGAATCAGCGTTATAGCCGTCTTTTATTAATTTATCGGCTATTTCTTGTGTTTCTCTACGAGTCCTACAAAAAATAATTCCATAAATATCAGGATTTACATCTGCAATTCTTTTTAAAGCAGCATATCTGTTCCTTTCTGAAACAACATAATATTGATGCGATACTTGATCAGCTCCTTTATTTTTTTTACCAGCAGTAATTTCCACGGGTTTATACATATAGTTTTTAGCTATATTTTCAACTTCTTTTGGAAATGTTGCAGAAAATAATAATGTTTGTTTTTCTTTAGGTGTAACCGCTAAAATTTTATCTAGCTCGTCTTTAAAACCCATATTTAGCATTTCATCAGCCTCATCTAAAATCAACCATTTAACATTTGAAAGCTTTAACTGTTTTCTGTTAATTAAATCAACAGTTCTACCTG
>JAMOMG010000035.1 GCA_027068695.1 Flavobacteriaceae bacterium | reverse complement strand
AAAATAACAAAACCCGCCAATTTTAATCCTTCAAAAAAATACCCGGTTTTAGTATATGTTTATGGTGGCCCACACGCACAATTGGTTACCAATTCTTGGCTTGGAGGCTCTAGCTTATGGATGCCTGCGTTTGCTACGTTAGAAAACTATATTGTGTTTACACTTGATAACAGAGGCTCAGCAAATAGAGGTTTTGCCTTTGAAAGTATTATTCATCGCCATTTAGGTGATATTGAAATTGAAGATCAATTAACAGGAATTAACTATTTAAAATCATTAAATTATGTAGACAGTTCACGTATTGCAATAAACGGATGGAGTTATGGTGGCTTTATGACTACAAGCTTAATGTTACGTAACCCAGGAGTATTTACAACTGCTGTTGCTGGAGGTCCTGTAACTGACTGGAAATATTATGAAGTAATGTACGGTGAGCGTTATATGGATACTCCTCAAGAAAATCCTGAGGGCTATAAAAAAGCGAGGGTACACAATTACATCAAAAATTTGGATGGTAAATTATTACTCATTATTGGAAGTGTAGATCCAACTGTTGTACCTCAACACAGTATGACTTTGTTACAAGAAGCTGTTAAACAAAAAGTTCAACTTGATTTTTTTACTTACCCAATGCATAAACACAATGTTCGTGGAGTTGATAGAGTTCATTTAGTCAAAAAAATGTTAGATTATATTGTTGAAAACAATAACTAAAATTTAAGCAAGCCTAAAAATAGTTAGAATATAAACTATTTTTAGGCTTATTTTTTTTGATTAAAGCTATCAAACCCGTAATCTCGTTCTACTTTACTTATTCTAACCTTAAATTTTTTATACCAAATACTTCTCCCCTTTTCTCTTGCTTCTGTATGGTCAACATTCATTTTCCAATTTTTAATTGCTTCTAAACTATCCCAGTAAGAAACAGTTATCCCTATTTCATTTTTAGCAGATTCCATTCCTAAAAAGCCTTCCTGTTGTTGGGCTAATTCAACCATTTTATCTGACATTTCTCTATAACCCACTTCTTCTTCAGTTCCAATAGATGTGAAAATTACTGCATAATAAGGTGGTTTTGGCGTATTTGCAATCATATTATAAAAATAAAATTCTGTACTTTTGCACCCGATAAATGTACAAGAATGAGCGCACAAAAAAAAGTCGCATTTTACACATTGGGGTGTAAACTAAATTTTTCAGAAACTTCAACCATTGCTCGAAACTTTCAGAGCGAAGGGTTTGACCGTGTTGAATTTGATGAAAAGGCTGATATTTATGTTATAAACACCTGTTCAGTAACAGACAATGCAGACAAACGTTTTAAAACAATTGTAAAATCTGCTTTAAAACAAAATGAAAACGCATTTTTAATAGCCATAGGTTGCTATGCTCAATTAAAACCAGAAGAATTAGCAGCTGTTGATGGTGTAGATATGGTGTTAGGAGCAACAGAAAAGTTTAAGGTAACAGATTATATTAATGACCTTTCAAAAAATGAAATGGGTGAAGTTCACTCTTGTGAAATTGAAGAAGCTGATTTTTACGTTGGATCTTATTCTATTGGAGATAGAACACGTGCCTTTTTAAAAGTTCAAGATGGATGCGATTACAAATGCACCTATTGTACTATTCCATTGGCTAGAGGAATTTCACGTAGTGATACTTTAGAAAATGTACTTAAAAATGCAAAGGAAATTTCAGAAAAAGGAATTAAAGAAATTGTGCTTACAGGTGTAAATATTGGTGACTATGGAAAAGGTGAATTTGGAAATAAAAAACACGAACACACCTTTTTTGAGTTGGTTAAAGCTCTAGATACTGTTGATGGAATTCATCGCTTACGTATTTCTTCCATAGAACCAAATTTACTAACCAATGAAACTATTAATTTTGTTGCAACTTCTAAAAGTTTCGTTCCTCATTTTCATATACCCTTGCAAAGTGGAAGCAATGAATTGTTGAAGAATATGAAACGTCGTTATTTACGAGAAACTTATGACAACAGGGTTGAAGCTATTAAAAAAGCAATGCCAAATGCATGCATTGGTGTTGACGTTATTGTTGGGTTTCCTGGCGAAACTGATGACTTGTTTTTAGAAACCTATAATTATTTAAACGAATTAGACATCTCTTACTTACACGTTTTTACATATTCAGAAAGACCAAATACTGAAGCTTTTGAAATGGCTGAAGTTATACCTCAAAAAGTTAGAAACAAACGCAGTAAAATGTTGCGTGGTTTATCTGTAAAAAAACGCAGAGCCTTTTATGAAAGTCAGCTAGGTAATAACTTAACCGTACTTTTTGAGAGTGAAAATAAAGAAGGGTTTATTCACGGATTTACAGAAAATTATGTAAAAGTAAAAACTCCTTGGAATCCCAAACTGGTAAATACATTGCATCAAATAAAACTTAGAAAAATTGATGAAGATGGGATTGTGCGTTTTGATTGGATTGAAGTACCTACTTATGCTTAATTTAATTGATGAAAAATTCTATAATTCATATCTATTTTGTTCCTGGCTTAGCTGCAAGTTCTAAAATTTTTGAATTTTTACAATTCTCTGAGGTAAATTTTAAACTTCATTTTTTGGAATGGTTAATTCCGCTCTCAGAACATGAATCTATACAAGATTACTCTAGAAGAATGGCAGATTTAATAACTGAAAGTAATCCCGTTATAGTTGGAGTTTCATTTGGGGGAATTATTGCGCAAGAAATGAGTAAGTATTTAAATCCTAAAAAAGTAATTATTATTTCAAGTGTTAAAACTTCTAATGAGTTACCTAAAAGGTTAAAAATTGTTCAAAAAACAAAAGTTTACAAACTATTCCCAACAAAAGTAATCACAAATATTGAAGAGTTTACAATGTATGCTTTTGGTGAAAAAGCAAAAAACAAAGTTGAACTCTATAAAAAATATTTATCTGTTAGAAATAGTACCTACCTGAATTGGGCTATATATAATGTGTTGCATTGGCACCAAACTAAACCAATAGAAAACTTACTTCATATTCATGGAACTGAAGACAATATTTTTCCTATAAAACATATTAAAAATTGTATTGAAATTAAAAATGGTACCCATGTGATGATTCTTAACAAAGCGAAAACAATTAGCAAAATAATTTCTGATTCTCTTTTGCTGTTAAAATAGCATACTTTTTAATCTTAAATCCAAAATAAATTGTAATTTACATCAACAAATACTTTATGTTATGAATAATTCAATTAAAATTTTAGGTTTAGTTGCCATTATAATAATAAGTTCATTATTAATTTTTGCAAGTAAAACAAAAACTGTAAAAGAAAGCGACAAAACAAATGAAAGTGATAAAAACACTAGTGAAACCTATCAAATTAGAGCTTTAAAAGTACCTTTAAATCTTAAATTTGCAGGAGAACATGTACCTACAGAAAAAGCTGACATTAAAGAACGTGTTGATCGCGAATTATTAGTAAACACCTATTGGCAATCTAATGGATTACTCCTTTTTAAAAGAACTCACAAATATTTCCCTATTATTGAACCTATTTTAGAAAAAAATGGAATTCCTAACGACTTTAAATATTTGGCTGTAATTGAAAGTGGGTTACAGAATGTGACTTCCCCTGCAGGCGCAAAGGGATTTTGGCAAATAATGAAGGGTACTGGTAGAGAAAATGGATTGGAAATAAATGATAACGTTGATGAACGCTATCACTTAGAAAAAGCTACTCAAGTTGCTTGTGATTACTTAAATGCTGCAAAAAAACGTTTTGGGAGCTGGACAATGGCTGCTGCAGCATACAATGCTGGTATAAAAGGCATTTCCTCAAAAATAGAAACTCAAAAAGTCACCAATTATTACGATTTACTTCTTGGAGAGGAAACACAACGTTATGTTCCAAGAATGGTTGCTTTAAAAGAAATAT
>JAMOMG010000034.1 GCA_027068695.1 Flavobacteriaceae bacterium | reverse complement strand
ATTCAGCATGATGAAATTGATTTTCATACTAGAAAAGTTAAAAACTTTAATGTGGAACAAGCAGAAATGATTACATCAAGAATTATTCAAAAAATAACAACGCAATTTGTAAAGCATTTGAAAGATGAAGAAACTTCTGTTGATCAAAGTATTAGTGTTATAAGTAAAATGTTTCATATTAATGAACTAAGTTTAAATGAGAACGATTAGAATTGGGACTCGCTCGAGTCAATTAGCACTATGGCAGGCAAATACAGTAGCAAAACAATTAGAACATTTAGGACATACAATAGAAATAGTAAAAATAGATTCTATTGGAGATAAAGTTTTAGATAAACCACTATACGAATTAGGAATAACAGGTGTTTTTACTAAAAATTTAGATATAGCTCTTTTGAATGAGGAAATAGATATTTCTGTAAATTCTTTTAAAGATGTTCCAACAAAATTACCAGAAGGAATTGTACAAGCTGCAGTTTTAAAAAGAGGAGATTTTAATGATGTCTTGATTTTAAAAGAAGATGAAAATTTTTTCACAGAAAAAACAGCAATAATTGCTACTGGAAGCTTACGAAGAAAAGCACAATGGTTGTATAGATATCCAAATCATACCATTACAGGTTTACGAGGAAACGTTAATACACGGTTACAAAAGCTAGAGGATAATGACTGGGATGGTGCTATTTTTGCGATGGCCGGATTGAAAAGGTTGAAGTTATTACCCGAAAATGAAAAACATATTAAATTAGATTGGATGATTCCTGCACCTGCACAAGGTGCGGTTATGATTTCAGCTTTGGAAAAAAACGAAGAGTTATTGGAAATTTGTAGTGAGTTAAATGATGAAAAAACAGCTACTTGTGTTAAAATTGAACGTAAATTTTTAGAAGTTTTAGAAGGAGGATGCACTGCTCCAATTGGTGCTTTGGCTATGATTTGGGATGATGTAATAAAATTTAAAGGAGTTTTATTTAGTCCAGATGGAAAAAACAAAATTGAATTTTATAAAGAAGTTGAGGTAGATAATGCAACAGATTTAGGTGAATATGCGGCAAACTATATTTTAGAAAGAGGAGGTAAAAAATTAATGCGTGAAATTATCGTTATAGATAAGGACATTAATGTGTATTCTACCAAAAACCTATCTCTTAATCAAAAAAAAAGTTTATCTCCTAAAATAGGAGTTTCTATGAGTGATTTTATTGTCACTAGAAGTAATAGGTTAAAACCTGTTATTGTTAAAAACCCTATTGAAAATGTAATAATTACAAGTCAAAATGCTGTTGATGCTTTATTAGATAGTTTTATTCCAACAGAATTAAATTTTAAAAATATTTATTGTGTAGGTAAAAGAACAAAACGGTTAATTGAAAGAAAAATAGGAAAAGTTGCTCATGTTGAAAATTCAGCTGAAAAATTAGCTAACTATTTAGTTAAAAACATAGAAGAAAAAGAAATAACTTATTTTTGTGGTAATAAAAGAAGAGCAGAGTTACCAACTATTTTATCTGAAAATAATATAACTTTAAATGAAATAGAATGTTACCAAACACAATTAACTCCTAAAAAAATTGAAGAAAAATATAATGGAGTTCTTTTTTATAGTCCAACAGGAATTGAGAGTTACTTAAAAAAGAATACATCAAATAAAAGTGTAGCATTTTGTATTGGAGATACAACAGCTTCGTATGCAAAAAAACACTTTGAAAAAGTAGTTGTAGCAAAACTACCATCAGTTGAAAGTTTACTTAAGTCTGTTAATGAGTATTTTCAATAAAAAATAGCCTCATTAATATTTGCTGCAAAATGAGTTAAAAGAAATAAATAATAATTATGAATAGAACAAGACGTCTTCGTAAAACAGAAAATATTCGTCGTTTAGTAAGAGAAAACAGACTTACAGTAGACGATTTAATTTATCCTTTATTTATTGAGGAAGGAGTTGGTGTTGAAACTGAAATAGTCTCAATGCCTGGAATTAAGCGCTTTTCATTAGATAGAATTTCTAAAGAATTAGATGAAGTTGTTGCTTTAGATATTCCGGCAGTGTTGCTTTTTGGTATTCCAACTAAAAAAGATGAAATTGGTTCTGAAACTTGGAATGACGATGGTATAATGCAGCAAGCTGTTCGTTTTATAAAGAAAAACTACCCAAGTTTATACGTTATTACAGATGTTTGTTTTTGTGAATATACGAGCCACGGACATTGTGGTGTAATTCACGATAATGATGTTGACAATGATGCAACCTTACCTAATATTGCAAAGCAAGTAATTTCTCATGCAAAGGCAGGTGTTGATATGGTAGCACCCTCTGGAATGATGGATGGAATGATTGAAACTATTCGTGAAGCTTTAGATAATACCGGTTTTTCAAGTCTTCCAATAATGTCTTATGCTGTAAAATATTCTTCAGCATTTTACGGACCATTTAGAGATGCAGCAGATTCAGCCCCAACATTTGGAGATAGAAGAACCTATCAAATGGATCCTTCAAATAGAGATGAAGGTATGCGTGAGGCAATTTTTGATGATAGAGAAGGAGCCGATATTTTAATGGTAAAACCAGCTTTGTCATACTTAGATATTATAAGAGATTTGAAAAATAATTTTGATAGGCCAATTGCTTGTTATAATGTAAGTGGAGAATATGCAATGATTAAAGCAGCAGCTGAAAAAGGATGGATTGATGGTGAACGTGTAATGATGGAGAGTTTATTATCCATGAAAAGAGCCGGAGCAGATATTATAATTACATACTTTGCTAAAGAAGTTGCTAAAATTTTAAATAAAAAATAAATGAAATTAGAAAAATCGATAGAATTATACACCAAAGGGAAAAGGCACTTGGTAGGTGCAGTAAATTCACCTGTAAGAGCTTTTAAATCGGTTGGAGGAGTACCTTTGTTTATTGATAGGGCAAAAGGTAGTAAAATTATTGATGTTGATGGAAATGAATATGTAGATATGGTTTTATCGTATGGCCCAATGATTTTAGGTCATAGAAATAGCGTTGTTGAAAAAACAATTAAAAAATATTTAAAAAAAGGCTATTCTTTTGGAGCTTCAACAAGAGGTGAAATTATTTTAGCAGGAATGGTTTGTGATGCTTTCCCAGGAATGGATAAAGTTCGTTTCGTAAATTCTGGAACTGAAGCTGTGTTGAGTGCTATTCGCTTGGCAAGAGCATTTACAGGAAAAGATAAAATTATAAAATTTGCCGGTTGTTATCACGGTCATTCAGATGCTTTATTGGTTGCCGCAGGATCTGGTTTGGCAACATTAAGTATACCTGGAAGTAAAGGTGTACCTGAAGATGCCGTTAAAAATACCTTAATAGCTGAATTCAATAATATAGATAGTGTTGAACGCCATTTAGCTGAAAATAAAGATATTGCTGCGGTAATTTTTGAGCCGATAGCTGGAAATATGGGGGTTGTTTTACCAACTCAAGAATTTATTGAAGAGTTAAGGGAGCTAACAAAAGCAAGTGGGGTATTACTAATTGCCGATGAGGTAATGACAGGTTTTCGTTCAAAATTTGGAGGAGCTCAAGAGCTATTAGGAATTGAAGCAGATATAACATGTTTAGGTAAAGTTGTTGGAGGAGGTTTTCCTGTTGGAGCCTACGGAGCAAGAAATGAAATTATGGAAATGGTTTCACCTTTAGGAGACATGTATCAAGCAGGAACTTTATCGGGTAATCCAATAGCTATGTCTTGCGGTATTGCAACATTGAAAGAATTAAAAAAGAGAAATCCTTACGAAGATTTTGAAAAAACAGCAGCTTTTTTGGAGCGTGTTTTATTAGATGCAGCTAAAGAAAACGGAGTTGACCTTCAGGTAAATAGATTTGGATCTATGATTAATCCTTTTTTTACGAAAGAAAAGGTTGTTGATTTTAAATCGGCTCAAACTAGTGATAC
>JAMOMG010000033.1 GCA_027068695.1 Flavobacteriaceae bacterium | reverse complement strand
CTTCAGCAAATTTTGGAGCCCACTCTAAAGAAGTATTTCCTCCAGCAGAGAAAATAGCAATATCAGGAGTTTCATCAACAGCTTCTTGCATTCCAACAACTGTATATTTTATTCCCTTGTAAAAAATTTGTTTTCCAACAGAACGCTCAGAAGCTACCAGTATTAATTCAGTATATGGAAAATTTCTCTCCTCTAGTACTTTCAACATAATGTTTCCTACCATTCCGGTAGCACCTACAACAGCTACTTTCATTCTTTTTTTATTTTATAAGTTTAATTTGAATGCAAATTTTATAAAAAAAACTGAACATCAAGCAGTAATTAGTTTAAATTAACAAATAAATATTGTTTTGTTAAAATTTAATTCAAAAACAATTACTTTATAAAAACTAAATAGGTATAATTTTTGATACACTAGCTGAAAGCAAGTTATGAAAACATTTATATTATTTTTATTTTTTTCTCTTTCAACATTTCTGTCATTTTCTCAATACATTGAAGGAAGGGTTTTGGATGCTAACACCAATAAACCAATAGAAGGTGTTCATGTGTTTATGAAAGGAATTAATAGAGGAGCTTCAACAAATGAAAAAGGAAATTATTATATAAAATTTCCGTATAAAATTATAAAAGAGGATATTATTCAGTTTTCACATATGGCTTATAAAACATTGAATGTACCCTATGTTCAAAAGAAAAAAAATTATTCGGTGCATTTAATTATTGATTTAAAGAAATTAGAAGAAGTTGAAATTTATCAAAAAAGAAATTTAAAAAAATACATTAGTTACAAAAAACTTTCTTCAATGAAAAGCGGAGTGCACTCATTTGGTTCGCTACTTAAAGATGGAAAAATTTATGTTGTTGGAGGTGATGTTTCAGTTAGTGAAGATGTATTAAAAAAAACTCTTGAGTATTATCCTGATATAATTGATTTTGGTGATTTTTTAGATATAGCAGGTAGATATGCTTCCTTTTCAACGCATAGATATAATAATAATTTACAGCTATATGATATAAAAAAAGATAATTGGACAAAATCAAAATTAAAATTTGAAAAAAGGGCCTACCACACTTTAAACTTGTATAATAATAAAATATATGTTTTAGGAGGTAAAAGATTATCGAAAGGTAAGAGATATGAATATTTAGATGATAAAATTGAAGTATTTGATTTGGATACTGAAAATATAGTTATTGATAATACAAACCCTCATCAAGCAGTTAATTTTGCCTCATTCACCTACAAAGACAACATTATTGTTATGGGAGGCTCTATTAAAATGAAAAGAAATGGTTTTAAAGAATTTTCAAATAAAGTTCATTTGTACAATTTAAAAACTGGTAAGTGGTTTGAATTGGGAAATATGCCAGTAGCCAAAGAATTGAGCGGAGTTTTAATTGAGGATAAAATATACATATTAGGAGGTTTTAATAAAAAACCTTTAGCAAGTATTGAATCTTTTGATTTATTAACTCAAAAATGGAAAAAAGAGGGAGAACTTTTTTACGGAGTTGCCAAACCAGCTATTACACACAACAATACTGTTATTTATTTTTATGATAATGGAAAAATAAGTACGTACAATGTTTTAACAAAAGAATTAAATGAATATTTAATTGATTTATCTATTAAAAGCCCTGAATTGTATTTTTCAAACAATAAATTATATATACTTGGAGGCTTTGAAAGAAATAGTTATTCTTATTACCCTTCAAGTAATCTATTTAGCATAGATATTAATGAATTTAACAAAACAAGGATTCATAATTCAAAAACCCTTTAGTTTCTAAAGTTGAAATCACTTCTAATTATTGTGCTGAAATATCAATAGTTATAAGAAAACATGTAATTTTGCCAAAAATCAAAATGAATGACTACTACCGGAAAAATTGAATTAATGGCTCCTGCTGGAAATTTTGAATCGTTGCAGGCAGCATTAGATAATGGGGCAGATTCTATATATTTTGGCGTTGAGCAATTAAATATGCGAGCAAGAGCATCTATAAACTTTACCCTAGATGATTTACAAGAAATTTCCAATAGGTGTAAAGCTAAAAATGTAAGAACGTATCTCACACTAAATACTATTATTTACGACCACGATTTAACAATTGTTAAAACGTTGCTTCAAAAAGCTAAAGAAGCTGGTATTACCGCGGTAATAGCAATGGATCAAGCTGTTATAGCTTCAGCAAGAGCAATTGAAATGGAGGTTCATATTTCTACTCAAATAAATATTACCAATATTGAAACGGCTAAATTTTATGCCATGTTTGCTGATACTATGGTATTGAGCAGAGAATTAAGTTTACGTCAAGTAAAAAAAATTACAGAGCAAATTGTGAAAGAAGATGTTAGAGGCCCTTCGGGTAATTTGGTAGAAATTGAAATTTTTGGTCATGGAGCTTTGTGTATGGCAGTTTCAGGTAAATGTTATATGAGCTTGCATGCTTATAATTCTTCAGCAAATAGAGGTGCCTGTAAGCAAAATTGTAGAAAAAAATATACAGTTATTGATCAGGAAACAGGTATTGAAATGGAATTGGATAACGAATATATTATGTCTCCAAAAGATTTGTGTACTATTGATTTTTTAGATCAAATTGACGATGCAGGTGTTAAAGTATTGAAAATAGAAGGTAGAGGTAGAGCACCAGAATACGTTGCAAAAGTAATTAAGTGCTATAGAGATGCAATTGATAGCATTGAAGAGGGAACTTACAGTAAAGAAAAAGTAATTTCTTGGATGTTGGAATTGGAAAAAGTATACAACCGTGGTTTTTGGAGTGGATATTATTTAGGTCAGAAATTAGGTGAGTGGAGTAAAGGATCAGGAAGTCATGCTACCCAAAAGAAAGTTTATTTAGGAAAAGGAATGCATTACTTTCCAAAATCTAAAATTGGAGAATTTAAAATTGAAGCTTACGATATAGCAATTGGTGATACTATTTTAATTACGGGTCCAACCACAGGAGCGCAAGAAATGGAAGTGCATGAAATGTTTGTAAATGATGTTAAGGGGGAAAAGGGACAAAAAGGAGATTCTGTGACTATTCCATTAGATTTTAGAATTCGCCCATCAGATAAATTGTATAAAATGGTTTCAACTAAAGTTGAGGCTTAAATGGTAATCATAACTTTACAAAGAGCCAAGTGCATAGGCTGTAATTATTGTGTTGAATTGGCTCCTGCTCAATTTCAAATGTCAAAAAAAGATGGTAAATCAGTTTTGCTTCATTCTAAAGAAAAAAAAGGATTTTTCACTATCAAATCTCCCGATGAAACCATTTTTAATGATAGTATTAAAGCAAAAGAAGCTTGCCCAGTAAAAATTATTGATGTAAAACAAACTTAAAAATACACTTTTTAAGGTTTTATCGTTTGTAATTTTAATTTATCTTTACAAATTAGTGAAGATTGTAAAATTAAAAAAATCAATTTTACGTAACTCAAATAAATATAAGAATATATGAGCTGTAATAGTTGCTCTTCAGATATAAATACAGTACCAAAAGGTTGTAAAAGTAATGGTAATTGTGCTACAGGAGATTGTGAAAAATTAACAGTTTTTGATTGGCTTGGAAACATGTCGCTACCAGCAGGTCAAAAACCTATTAATATAGTAGAAGTACGTTTTAAAAATGGGCGTAAACATTTTTATAGAAATGTTGATAATTTAAAAATTTCAATAGGAGATATTGTTGCTGTGGAGGGAAATCCCGGTCATGATATTGGAACTGTTTCACTTTCAGGAGAATTAATTAAAATTCAACTAAAGAGAAAAGGGTTAAATGTTGACAGTGAAGAAATTAAAAAGGTTTATAGAAAAGCTACTCAAAAAGATATTGATATTTGGAAATCAGCCAGAGATAAAGAATACGACACACAATACAGGGGAAGAGAAATTTTGGGTAGACTGGGATT
>JAMOMG010000032.1 GCA_027068695.1 Flavobacteriaceae bacterium | reverse complement strand
CCAACAACATTTAATTTTAAGTCTGTTTTTTCTTGCGGAGAAAGTTTACCATTGGTAACATTTTCTAATTCATTTAATACTTTTGTTAATTGAGCTCCAATAAATACCGAAATTATAGCAGGTGGTGCTTCATTTGCTCCCAATCTATGATCATTACCAGCCGAAGCTATAACAGCTCTTAATAATTCTTCATTATCATTTACAGCCTTAATTGTATTGATGAAAAATGTTAAAAACTGAAGGTTACTCATAGGTGTTTTTCCTGGGCCTAACAAATTAACGCCTGTATTGGTAGACAACGACCAGTTATTGTGTTTCCCAGAACCGTTTATTCCTGCGAAAGGTTTTTCGTGTAGCAATACTTTAAAATGATGACGAGAGGCTATTTTCCCCATTAAATCCATTAACAGTGAGTTATGGTCAACAGCTAAATTTGATTCTTCATAAATAGGAGCCAACTCAAACTGGTTAGGAGCTACTTCATTATGACGTGTTTTTACAGGAATACCCAATAACATACATTCTGTTTCTAAATCACGCATAAAATTTAAAGCTCTACTAGGTATTGAGCCAAAGTAGTGATCATCTAATTGTTGTCCTTTAGCTGGAGAGTGTCCTAACAAAGTTCTACCCGTTAAAGTAATATCAGGTCTACTATCTGCCAACGCTTTATCAATTAGAAAATATTCCTGTTCCCATCCAAGTGAGGAGGTAACTTTTTTTACATTTTTATCAAAATACTTACAAACTGCAGTTGCGGCATTATCAACAGCTTGAAGCGCTCTTAACAAGGGTGTTTTATTATCTAACGCTTCACCGGTATAGGAAACAAATATTGTTGGAATACTTAAAGTAGTTCCATAAATAAAGGCTGGTGATGTTGGATCCCAGGCGGTATATCCACGAGCTTCAAATGTATTTCTTATCCCTCCATTAGGAAAACTTGATGCATCAGGCTCTTGTTGTACTAATTGACTTCCTCCAAATTTTTCAATAGCCATACCTCCTCCAATTGTTTCAAAAAAGGCATCATGTTTTTCGGCAGTTGCACCCGTTAAAGGTTGAAACCAATGCGTATAATGTGTAACTCCTTTTGATAATGCCCATTCTTTCATTGCTGAAGAAACTTGATCTGCAATTTTACGGTCAATTTTTGTACCGTGATCTATCGCGTTCATAACACCGTTAAATGCATCTTTGGTTAAATACTGGCGCATAGTACTTTCATTAAATACATTTTCACCAAACAAATCTGATCTTCTTGAGTCTTCAATAACTTTTACAGGTTTCCTGTTTAAAGTTTGAGCCAATGCTTGAAATCTAATTTTAGACATTTTAAGTAATTTATAATTAATACACTTTTTAAAGAGTACAAAGCTAATTTAAAATTATATTAAAAAAAAATTACCCCATAAAATTTAGGGGGTAATGTTTAAAAATTAGATATTTTATTAATAATACCCCTTGTAATTTAAAATAAGGCATCTTTATTTAGCTAAAATTAAAAATATCTTAATCAAAAAAACATTTTATACATGAATAAAAGATAGAGGGAAAGTAAAATCAACCCTTCTTTCCAGGTTAATTTCATTTTAACGGGTGCAAATACCAGTGGAAATATTAAAAATGAAATTCCTAGCATCCAAAAAATATCACTAGATAGCAGTCCTTGATCTGTTATTGTAATTGGTGTTATTATAGATGTTAGTCCTAAAACTGCTAAAATATTAAATACGTTAGAGCCAATTAAATTTCCTAATGATATGGCTTTCTCTTTTTTTAATACCGCTATTACTGAAGCTGCCAGCTCAGGAATACTAGTTCCTATTGATACAATTGTAATACCAATAACACGTTCACTAACATTAAAATGCTTGGCCATACCAACCGCACCATCAATTAACAATTCTGAACCTCCCCAAAGCGCTACACCACCTATAACTAAAAACAACACATCTTTGTAAAGGGGCAAATCTTCTTCATCATCTGGTAATTCATCAACAACCGCCGTTTTTTGAAATTTTAATAAATACACTAAAAATATAACCAAAAAAGAAAATAGGATAATTCCTTCATACTGCTGTAAAACACCATCAAAAGCTATAAAACCATATAATAATAATGATGAAATTATCATTACAGGCCAATCTGTTTTATAAAAACTTTTTTCTACGCTTATGGTTGATATTAAAATAGTGATGGCCAGTACCAATCCTAAATTGGCAATGTTTGAACCTATTACATTTCCAAAAGCAATATCTGCGTGCCCATCTAAAGCCGATTTTATACTTACAATTAGTTCTGGTGCTGAAGTTGCGAAAGAAACAACCGTCATTCCAATTACAATTTTAGGGATTTCTAAACGTAATGAAAATCCAACTGCAGCTTTTAACAACCAATGCCCTCCAAAGACTAACAGCACTAAACCAATTAGTATAAATAATAAATTCATAAAAAATATTTTTGCAAATATAACGGAATTAATAACGTATTTACTTACACATTATAATTTAGACTAACTTAATTTTTTGTTAAATAACTACTTTTATAGTTGTATAACTATTTTTTTAGTTTATATTCGTAATGCGTTAGGGATTGAAGCGACATCCTTTTTATTTTGCAAAAATAAAAAGATACAGCGAAAAGCCCGACGTGAGCATAGCGAAACGGAACGCCCAAAATAAAATTATAAATGGATAAACTTACCAACAAAGAAGAAGAAATAATGCAGGTTTTATGGAAACTTAAAAAAGCTTTTGTTAAAGAAGTTATAGCTGAATTACCAGAACCCAAACCACATTACAATACCGTATCAACAGTAATTAGAAAAATGGAAGATAAAGGCTATGTGAAACATGAAACTTTTGGCAATACGCATAGGTACTACCCTATTGTGTCTAAGGAAAATTATCGTAAAAATTATTTTTTAGATGCTACCCAAAATTATTTTGAAAACTCCTATAAAAATGTAGTGTCCTTTTTTGCACAAGAAGAAAAAATTAGTGCTGATGAATTACGTGAAATAATTAAACTAATTGAAAATAAGAAATAACCATGGAATATTTATTAAAAGCAAGCGGGATAGTGGTTATTCTATTGTTGTTTTATTATACATTTTTAAAAAATGAAACCTTTTTTAAGTCGATTAGAAGTTATTTTATTGTTGGATTATTAGCTGTTTTAATAATTCCTTTGATTGAAATACCCATTTATGTTAAAACTGTTATTTCGCAGATTAATTTGACTGATTACGCTGAAATTACCACCTCTGAAGTTGCAACATATAGTATTGACTGGCAACAAATTATTTTTATACTCTATGCTGTTGGTGTTGTGTTTTTTAGTTTGAAATTTTTAGTTCAGTTAATTTCATTAGGTCTCTTAATTTCTAAACACCCAATAGTAAAACATGAAAATTATTATTTTATAGAAACATTAAAAAACGTTTCGCCTTTTTCATTTTTTAATATTATTGTTTACAATAAAAATCAATTTTCAATAAATGAATTACAACATATTATTAATCACGAAAAAGCACATGTACAGCAATGGCATTCTATTGATGTAATTTTATCGCACTTATTGGTAATAACATTATGGTTTAATCCATTTGTTTGGCTGTACAAAAAAGCGGTACAACAAAATCTTGAATTTTTAGCTGATTCATACGCGTTAGAATTGACAGATAATCAAAAACTATATCAGCTTACACTTTTAAAAACAAGTGGCGCCAATTATTACACGGAAATAACAAACAGTTTTTATAACTCATTACTTAAAAAAAGAATAATTATGTTACACAAAAATAGATCAACAACTAAAAGTAAATGGAAATATGCTTTATTACTACCAATATTGGTTTTATTTATAGTTACTTTTAATACAAAAGTAATTGCTCAAGAAAAAAAATTACTTGAAACCGAACAATTAACCAATTTAAAAATTGAGCTAATTATTGATAAAAATTC
>JAMOMG010000031.1 GCA_027068695.1 Flavobacteriaceae bacterium | reverse complement strand
AGTATAATTGTATTTGCGCCAGCTAATTGTTTTTTATGAGTATACCTTATTCCGAAGTAAAACAAAACAATTAATAGTATACCCGCAATGATACTTCCTGAATTAAAAGGTAACCCAATAGAATTCACAAAAAACAATTCTAAAGCACTAAAATATTTTAAAGTGAAGGGAAACAACATTTTAAACACAAACATTAATACCAATACAGATATTATATTGGCAATAATAAATTGCTGAACAGTTAAATTTTTATATTTTTTATAAATGTATAAGAAAACAATTGAGGGGATTACTAATAGCGATAAAATATGAACTCCAAATGACAATCCAACAACAAAACTAATAAGTAGTAACCATTTATTACCTTGAGGTTTATCCATTTCTGCTTCCCAGCGCAAACCAAGCCAAAATAATAAAGCCATTAAAAAAGAAGACATTGCGTATACTTCAGCTTCAACAGCACTAAACCAAAAACTATCGGAAAAAGTATAGGTTAAACTCCCTACAAGTCCGCTCCCTAAAATTGCGATAGATGTGCTTTTAGTTAATTCAGATGAATTTTTTATGAGTCTTTTAGCCAAGGCAGTTATTGTCCAAAACATAAATAATATGGTAAAAGCACTGGCTAGTGCCGACATGAAGTTTACCATTTTAGCAATTTCTGTTACGTCTGTAGTAAACATAGCAAAAAATGCACCTAACATTTGAAACAAAGGAGCTCCAGGTGGGTGACCAACCTCAAGTTTTATAGCAGTAGAAATGTATTCACCGCAATCCCAGTAGCTAACAGTAGGTTCTAGTGTGAGTGAATATGTTATTAAAGCTATTGAAAAAGCAACCCATCCAAGAATGGTGTTCCATTTAGAAAAATTGAATGAATTCATAAAAAATAATTTGTCGAAGCGAATTTAGTAAAATAAACTTTAATATTAACGGTAATAACGTGCTAGGGGTTTAAGAAAGTATTAAAGTGTTGTTAAAAGTGATTTTTCTAAAAAAAATTAGAAATTATTTGTCAAATTAAAACTTTGGCTTAAATTTGCACCCTCAAAATGACCCATGGTGTAATGGTAGCACTCCGGTTTTTGGTATCGTCAGTCAAGGTTCGAATCCTTGTGGGTCAACAAAAAGCTTCAACTATACGTTGAAGCTTTTTTGTATTCTTTTATTTATACTTTAAAGGTGACTACCGGTAATTTAGCGTGATTTGCTAAATCTTCTCCAATGCTTCCGGTAAATAAATGAGCTAATCCACGTCTTCTACTAGTGTTTAATAATATTACATCAGCATCAATAACTGTTGCAAAGTTTAGAATACCAGCCTCAATAGAAACATCGTTATAAATATTTAGCGTATACTCACCCAAATCATATCCATTGATATAATTTCTAATGGCATCACTAGATTCTTTTGTTGTTTCAAAGTTATGAATTGTGTTAATTTTTAGTAAATGTAATCGAGCATTAAAAAGAGAAGAAAAATCTAATATTTTTTGGAATGTTGGTTTGCTTTTTTGATGAAAATTAGAGGCGAAAACAATATTTTCAATCTTAAAATTTTCAACTTCTTGTTTGATAACAAGTACTGGCACATCAGAGTTTCTTACAACTTTTTCAGTATTTGAGCCAACCAACATCTCTTCAAGCCCTGAAGTCCCTTTTGAACCCATTACTATTAAGTCTATATTTTGCTTTTTGCTTTCGTCAATTATACCATCATAAGCTTTGTGAAATTGTACAGAATCTTCAACTTCTACACCTTCAAAAAAGGGTAAATTTTTAAAATCTTCAAACTTTTCATGAGCCCTTTTCAAAAATAGTAAAGTAGTAGGCGTATTGCTTGAATTTCCAAAGTTAGAAGGGTCTACAACTCCTGTTGGTAATTCCAACATGTGCAATAAAAATATTTTTGAATTTGTTATTTTAGCAATATCTGAAGCAACTTTTGCAGCGTATTTTGCTTGATTTGAGAAATCTACAGGGACTAAGATGTTTTTCATAAAAATTTGTGGTAAAGATTAATATGCCGAATGTAAAGTTAATAATTTTAAATTAAAAAGAAGAATGATTTTTTATCAATTAAAAAATTGTTACTATATTTGCACAGAATTTGAATAAAATAGAAGGATAGGAGGGGACGGTAAGTCCCCTCTTTTTATACTGATTATGGATAAAGGAAAAGTTAAAAATTTATTAAATAATGCTCTAGAACAAAATACTGAGCTTTTTTTAATAGAATTGAAATTTTTAGCAGATAATAAAATTTATGTTGAGGTTGATGGAGATAAGGGTGTGTCCTTAAAAGAATGCATTAGAATTAGCAGAGAAATTGAACATAATTTAGATAGAGAAGAGGAAGATTTTTCATTGGAAGTTACATCTCCAGATGTGGCTAACCCTTTAAGAGTTAGAAGGCAATATGTGAAAAATATCAACCGTACTCTTGATGTGAAATTACAAGATAATACTACGGTTCAGGGTGTGCTTAAAAAGGTGACTGAAGATGAAATTGAATTAGAATGGACGGCACGAGAACCAAAACCAATAGGAAAAGGAAAAATAACTGTAGTTAAAAACGCGACTATACAGTTTGTAGATATTTTAGAAGCAAAAGTGAAAATAATATTTTAATTAAGAGAATGCATGGAAAATTTAGCATTAATTGAGTCATTTTCAGAGTTTAAAGGAGATAAAAATATAGATAGAGTTACGCTAATGGCAATACTTGAAGAAGTATTTAGAGCTGCTTTAAAAAGGAAATTTGGATCTGATGATAACTTTGATATAATTATAAACCCAGATAAAGGAGACTTAGAAATTTGGAGAAATAGAGTTGTGGTAGCTGATGGAGAAGTTGAAGATCCAAATGAAGAGATTGAACTTTCTGAAGCACAAAAAATAGAACCAGATTTTGAAATTGGTGAAGATGTATCAGAAGAAGTAAAATTGGTAGATCTTGGAAGAAGAGCAATTTTAGCTTTACGCCAAAACCTTATTTCAAAAATTTATGAGCACGACAGTACAAATACGTTTAAACACTTTAAAGAATTAGAAGGTGATATTTATAGTGCAGAGGTTCACCATATTCGTCATAATGCTATTATTTTATTAGATGATGATGGCAATGAAATTGTATTGCCTAAAAGTGAGCAAATACGCTCAGATTATTTTAGAAAAGGAGAATCAGTTAGAGGTATTATAAAAACGGTGGAATTACGCGGTAATAAGCCTGTAATAATTTTATCTCGTACGGCACCTGAATTTTTAGTTAAATTATTTGAACAAGAAATTCCAGAGGTTTTTGACGGTTTGATTACTATTGAAGGTGTTGCAAGAATACCAGGAGAAAAAGCTAAAGTAGCTGTAGATTCCTATGATGATAGAATTGACCCTGTAGGAGCTTGTGTTGGAATGAAAGGATCTCGTATCCATGGTATTGTTAGAGAATTAGGGAATGAAAATATTGATGTGCTTAATTATACCAAAAATACACAATTGTATATTGCAAGAGCTTTAAGTCCTGCAAAAGTTGTTTCTATGAAAATTCATGAAGAAGAAGGAAGAACCGATGGGAAAAAAGGACGAGTTGATGTATTTTTATTGCCAGAAGAAGTTTCTAAGGCTATCGGTAAAAATGGTGTTAATATTAGGTTAGCGTCACAATTAACAGGATACGATTTAGATGTTCAAAGAGAAGGGGTTGAAGCTGAAGATGATGTTGAATTAACTGAATTTTCTGATGAAATAGAAGCTTGGGTAATCCAAGAATTTAATAAAATTGGTTTAGATACCGCACGAAGCGTACTAGAAAAAGATGTAAAAGAACTGTTAAAAAGAACAGATTTAGAAGAGGAAACAATTCTAGAAGTTCAAAAAATATTAAGAGAAGAATTTGAAGATTAATTTCGGGTAATTCAACAATAATTGGCTAAAAAATAACTATATGGCTGACAACAAAAAATTGAGACTAAATAAAGTATTGCGAGAATTGAATATTTCGTTAGATAGAGCTGTTGAGCACTTAGCAAGCAAAGGGTTTGAAATAGAAGCTAGGCCTACAACAAAAATATCTAATGAGGA
>JAMOMG010000030.1 GCA_027068695.1 Flavobacteriaceae bacterium | reverse complement strand
TAAATTCCTTTTGATAAGAAAATATAAAAAACCAACGGCAATAAAAACAGACTAAAAAGGACTAAAAATTTCTTCATTTTATTTATAAAAAAGCAAAAAGGTGGTTTTATTAACCACCTTCCTCCTCTTATTTTTTAATTTTTTAGTAATTCCATTTTGTTAATGGTCCCAAAACATCATTAATATAACTACCTTCTATTAGTATTAATGTTGCTAAATATGCTATCAAAAATAATGCAGTCCATACTACTGCTCTTCTTAAACTCTTTTTTTCATCAGCCATATGCATAAAAAACCATGTGATATAATATGCTTTTACCAATGTTAAAATTAAGAATATAATATTTAATATACTTGTTCCTAAAAAATGGGTTAAGTGAAGTGATGCAGGTTTTATTATACCTAAAACAACTTCAACCATTGTTATTACAGAAAGTATTGCAAATACTTTCCAAATTAATTTTGTGTGCGATGTATGTTCTTGTGCGTGTGCCATTTTAATATTTTTTTTGAATTAAACTAAGTAGAAGAATGTGAATACAAATACCCAAACTAAATCTACAAAGTGCCAATATAACCCTACTTTTTCAACCATTTCGTAACTTCCTCTACGCTCATAAGTTCCAACAATTACATTAAAAAATATAATTATATTGATTAGAATTCCTGAAAAGACGTGAAACCCATGAAATCCTGTAATAAAGAAAAAGAAATCAGCAAACAATGTATTACCATATTCATTAACCTCTAAGTTTGCACCTTTAACAATGGCCTTCCCTTCAGCTAAATAAGCCATAGCATCTTTACGCGGAATTATTATCTTTTCTTTTGTCTCTGGGTTTACCTGTTCAGTTCTAATTGTTAATTCTGGATGTGCTTTAAATCCCTCAATAACTTCATTTATAGTAAAGGGTGGTAAAGAAGATTCCTTTACATACCATATTCCATTACTTTTAGTGTGCTGTACTCTTTCTGAATTTAACGGTTTAGAAAAGCTTTCTAAAGTAACCTGATGCCCAGAAGCATTAACAAACTGAATAATTTTTCCATCTTTTAATTGCATAGCCCCATAAGAACCTTGAATAAATTGTTTCCATTCCCAGGCTTGTGAACCTAAGAATATAATACCTCCAATAATGGTTAGTAGCATATAAAATGTGACTTTGTTTTTTTTCATTTGATGGCCTGCATCAACTGCCAACACCATAGTTACAGATGAAAAAATTAATACAAAAGTCATTAATGCTACATAAAACATTGGAGCATTAACACCATGTAGAAAGGGAAAGTGTGTAAAAACCTCATCGGCAATTGGCCAAGAGTCAATAAATTTAAAACGCATTAAGCCATAAGCTGCTAAAAAGCCTGAAAATGTAAGTGCATCAGATAAAATGAAAAACCACATCATCATTTTACCATAGCTTGCATCTAATGGTTTTTTATTTCCTCCACTCCAATTATCCCCATTAGAATCACTAGCAATAGTTGCTTCCATAAAAGTTTTGTTTTGATTTTTAGTTATAGTTTTGCCAAAAATACATATTTTTTATTATCTAATAAAATAGAAAAAGAAAAATAGGTAAATCCATAGTATATCCACAAAATGCCAGAAGATAGCACCTAACTCTAGTCCTAAGAAGTTTTTTGATGAATATTTTTTTGTTAAATGATTATAAATTACAATTACTAGTACAATAATCCCAGCTATTATATGCACTAAATGTGCAAGTGTAATACCATAAATAAATGATGATTTTACAGTACTGTATTCACCCGCAAAAAACAATCCAGAATCAAATAATTCTTTAAATCCTTCAAACTGAAAAAATACAAATACAACTCCTAAAATTAATGTTAATACTAAAAAAAGTGTTGTTAATTGTCGATTATCTTTTTTAATAAAATTTTTTGCTAATAAAAAAGTGATACTGCTTACAATAATTATAATGGTACTTATATAAAAAGCATTCGGTAAATCAAATGACACCCAATCACTTCTTTTACGGCTTACCACATATGCACTTGTTAAGCCAGCAAACATCATAGTCATACTAATCATTGAAATCCAAAGCATTGGTTTGGCTGATTTTCTTCTGGCTTGTTTTAATTCTTGATCTAAAGTTTCTTTCATTTTAATGTAAAAATTTATCTACAACATATATTATTTGTATCAATGTAATGTATAAAACACTTGATAACATTAATTGCCTTGCTACTTTATTTGTTAAATTTTTATATAATTTTATGGCATAAAATAACATTGTACTCCCTAAAAGTAATAAAATTACAGCTGTAATTGGGTAAATATAAAAACTTCCTGTTAATTTCAAAACTGGAAGTACAGAAACAATTATTAGACAAAACGTGTAAATAATGATTTGAATTACTGCTTTCTTGTTTTTTTGTCCCATTGGCATTAGGTTAAATCCTGCTTTTTTATATTCATCATATTGCAACCAAGCTATTGCCCAAAAATGTGGAAATTGCCAAAAAAACTGAATTAAAAACAACATTCCCGGTTCTATAGAAAAATTATTTGTAGCTGCTACCCAACCTAACATAAAAGGTATAGCTCCAGGAATTGCTCCTACAAAAACCGCTAATGGTGTTATTGATTTTAGTGGAGTGTAAACACTTGTGTATAAAAATATTGAAATAGCACCAAACAAAGCACTTTTAGGATTTATACTATATAAAATTGTTAAGCCAATAATTGTAAATGCAATGGCAATTACCAATGCCATTGAAACATGCATTCTACCAGTTGGCAGAGGCCTGTTCATTGTTCGCTTCATTAAAGCATCAGTATCTTTTTCAATAATTTGATTAAAAGCATTTGAAGCTCCAACCATTAAATACCCACCAATTGCCAATAATATAAGTGTTAACACATGAATTTTATCAACAGCCAATAAGTACCCAGCCAATGATGAAAATACAACGCTTAACGATAAGCCAACTTTTGTTAGCTGCTTAAAATCGTTAAATACCATTGAAAAATTCACCTTTTGAGAAATAGAATTTGATACTACTTTCATTAAAATTAGTTATAAACTGTGCAAATATATTTTTTTATTAGAGAATTACAACCTTATAGTTAGTTGATTGAGCAAATATTTTAAATAAATTTAAAAAAAGTCTTTGCATTTAACAGATTTGTATTAAATTTGCCCTCGCGTTTGAGAGATTAAATGTATGTTCTTTAAAATATGACTGCGAAAGTAGCTCAGGGGTAGAGCATCACCTTGCCAAGGTGGGGGTCGCGGGTTCAAATCCCGTCTTTCGCTCTATTACATATATGCCAATGCTGAAGTGGTGGAATTGGTAGACACGCTGGACTTAAAATCCAGTGGGCTGTAAGGCCCGTACGGGTTCAAGTCCCGTCTTCAGTACTAAAACTCTTGTTAATCGTTTGATTTTCAAGAGTTTTTTAGCTTAATAAAACATCATGGCTTACGTTTATATTTTACATTCAACTTCTACTAATAATTTTATACTGGAAGTTGTAAAGATTTAGATTCTCGCTTAACTGAACATCAAACTCATACATATCAAAATAGTTTTACCAACAGAGCATCAGATTGGGAGGTGTTTTTAGTTATTGAAAATTTAGAATATCAACAAAGTAGAAAAATTAAAAATCCTATCAAAAGAATGAAAAGTAAAACATTTATAGAAAATTTAAAAAAATATCCAGAATTGATTGAGAAATTAAAAATAAGGTACGCCTAAACGGGTTCATTCCGATAGCTATCAGAACCCGTCTTCAGTACTAAAACTCTTGTTAATCTTTTGATTTTCAAGAGTTTTTCGATTCAGAAAGAACATGGCTTACGTTTTTTTGTTTTACGGCCCCTAATTTCTTAATATTCTGAAATATAAATTCAAATCCTCTAGTAAGTTTTGGGGTTCATGATTAGTCCTAAAAGTTGCACTGTAGTAAAAAAATACTCATTTCTGAATATCTCTTTTTCTATTTTTTCTTAGTTCATCAATTAGTTTATTCAAAACTTAAGTCGAGCATATGCCCTTTTTTCTCAATAGCTTTAATTTGCCTGAGTAAGATTTCCTCGTCTTTATTTTGAGGTTTTCTTGAACCATTTGCTAAGTCTAGTATTAGCTTTTGCTTTTCATCTAAAGGTTCAACC
>JAMOMG010000029.1 GCA_027068695.1 Flavobacteriaceae bacterium | reverse complement strand
TAATAATGAGTAGAAATGGTAAAAACTTACAAAGTTCGAAGAGCTATAAATTATAAAAACATAACAAGTTGCTTAATCATCGGACTTGCTTACTCAGGGCTTCTTATTTGCGTTTTGTAGCTTCGGTAAGTATGCTTTTATTTTATGGCTTGTAGATTTAAACCAGCAAGCCCATTAGCAAGGCGTTATGTTATAGGTATCCATCCCAAATATGCAAATTGAATTTACCAAAAACACTAGAGATTATTTACTAGAAATGTGTGTTGACTTATGTGATCTTGAAAACCATTTACTACAAAATCATCCTAATCATATTGACTTATTTGTTAAACTTATCGCATTTTTAGTTAATTTTAAACTTGAAGAACCTAGGCTTCTCAGTCCAGGAGTTACCTCTCTTAAAAGTCAACCAGTATTCGACTATTTTGAGAATAACGGAATACACGAAGGACAAAAAGAATATGGAACAGCAGATACTTTAATGCATGCATTTATAGCGTTTAAAGAACGTGGTCTATTGGGCTTATATGAAGCAAGAGAAGCTGAAGGTTGGTACCCTGTAGTAGTTATCACAAAAAATATACCATCTGGAGATTCTTTAGACAATATTGTTACGATTTATAGAGGCACAAGTAAGTCCGAGTATGAATCTAATAAGTATGGACAATCGTGGAGCATTAGTAAGAAGGTTGCACATGGTTTTGCATTTGTACATTATAATAGAGGTCAAAAAATACATGAAAATACACCGAGAGTTATTCTTCAATCTACAATAAGAAAAGAAGATGTTTATTACTCAGATATAGATGGAACAGAAAAAGAATTAATTATTAACCCAAATAAACTAATTACTACTCCTAAAATTTTAAGAGAAGAAACACTTGATATTAATAAAGAACTTGAGTTTGAAAGCTGAATTCAGCCAAAATCATAAAAACATAACAAGTCGTGCAAATTGACCAATAACTCAGGGCTTCTTATGTGGCATTCGCTACGCTCAATCTTGCCACACAAGCTTCCCTGAGTTATGGTCAATTTAACGAGGCGTTAGCTGCCCTTAACGGGGATTTCTTGCTGAGTAAGCTTTATAGCTTAAAAA
The DNA here is from genome assembly GCA_027068695.1 of Flavobacteriaceae bacterium. The sequence continues at coordinate 3,069 of JAMOMG010000029.1, read as the reverse complement.
TAGCTGTTTTCCCTATGTCACCCCCCCTTATTTTCGATGATTTGTACGTATAAAACGTCGAAAAAGAGGGGGGGTGATATGCTGAAAAGGCTGTTTCTGTGTCAGTTTTACGTTCATTTTGCGCTGATGCGTGTGCCATTTCTGCTCGTGCCAATTTTACGGCTAATTTATTGTCTGCGCTTGCCACATTTGAAGCAGATAATGGCGCATTCTTTACTTCGCTCGTTTATTGTTGTCTATTTTTGTTATGGTTTTTAAGCGACCAGCACTCCTGCCATTACTGCTTAAATGCTAACGCTTTATTGTGCTAGTTTTGCGTGTTTTGGGGTTGAGTTTTTCGCTTCGACTTTTGCTTCTTCGCAAGCTGGTTATTTTAAAGATGTCTTATTTTTAAGGTTTGATTTTGTTGGTTTAAAATGGAGTAGGGCGTAGGTTTGTTATTCTGTTTTTCTTCGTTGTAGTTTGCTCCGTCCACCTGGTTTTACAGTCTTCAGCTAACAAGTCGTTATAATCTGATCCACTTAAGTCGGGCTTCTGCGGGTACAGCGGTTTATGGTATAGTTTTGTGCTTTAAATATCCTCGTGCTAGTTTTCCAGTGGAACAGCTAAACGAGGCGTTAGCTGTCTGCGACGCAAAGGCATAATTTACGGGCTTTAAGAATTCCCCCTTTTTCATATAGCTAGGTTACTAATAGGAAAAACATGAAACATAGTGCATGGAATCCAACTAGGAGAAATCGGAAAATAGGCACCGAAGATAGTGGATACTCTAAAGATAATAAACTTGTCATTCCTGATCGCTGGTCTGAAGATAAAATATTTTGGGAGCGCTTATCAAATCCTGTAAAAATCCCTCTAAAGGTTAAAAACCATAAAATAACGATGTTTGTTGAGCCTACCAAACATGGATACATTCATGCCTCAACACCCAATGATATTTTAAAGATATTAGAACTAATTCCAAAAGAGCATTTGCAGGAAATTGAGATAGTTGTACTTAGACAACCAAAGGAAAAAGAAGAAATACTAAAACCCGTCTGGGGGCGCTTTGTTTATTACGCTGATCTTGGAAAGTATACGGGTGCAGGTGTTTATCTTGAAGCTATGAAAGTTGGTACTGAATTTACTTGGGGGGAAAAGTTAACTCCCTTTGATGCAAAAGAATTAAAAGCACTTGAAAAAGATGGCCATAAAGTTGAAAAAATTAAAAGAGGTTATCTTGTAAGAACAACACCAGAAACAGTTAGAAACACCCAATTATTTAGAACATTACCGCATGAAATTGGTCATGCAGTAGATTACTTGGTTAACTCAATTATTCCTTCGATTGAAGCCACAAATGAAATTGAATCAGAACGTATTACAAATGCGTTTTTTTCTAAGCCATCACTTGATAAAGAGGAATTTGCAAATAGGTACTCAAGAGAGTTCTATTCAAAAAATCTAAAAAAACAAATATTGCCCTTCCCCAGAATTATAGATGAGGAGTTTTTAAATAATTTGGACTTAGATTTAAAGTGGTTCGGGCTGAACAAAAGCTAACAAGTCGTGCAAATTGACCCACTACTCAGGGCTTCTTTGGTGGCAACTTAATGTGCTATAGTTTTGTGGTTTTAAAGAGCCTCGTGCCAGTTTTTCGTGGATCAATTTAACGAGGCGTTAGCCTATAAATTAAGGTGTTGTTTTTTATATAAATATTTTATAGAATCAAGGGTCAAGTAATTATATTCTACGTTAGTACAATTGGAGAGCTAGTGTCAGCAAAAACTATATTTGGAATAATAACAACTTTAATTATTATACTTTTAACAGGACTTCAAGCATATTCTTCAGACTTATTTAAAGAGAAAAAAATTCAATACAATATTGAAAATATATATGATTCAAATACATTAACTGGTAACTTTAAAGATATTTCTATAGTTTTTAAAAATAATGAAGGAAAAATAGAAAAACTTAAAAACTCTATATTCTTTGATATAAAAGTAGAAAATACAGGAAATGTGGATATTCCTAAATCTGACTTTGAAAGTGATATTACTTTTAGCTTTATAGACAGCAATATAATTAAAGCAGTGCAGGTTTCAAGTAATAATAAATCAATTAAAGCAAAAATAAAAAATGAAAATAATGTATTAAAGATTTTACCACTCTTATTAAATAAAGGAGATTATTTCTCCATGCGTGTATTACTTGATCAAAGACCTGATAAAACAACCTCTAATTTACGTATCATTGGTATGAGCGATGAATTCTCGCGAATTAGCTCGAATAATGGTTACTCTATAGCTGATTACTTCTCCATTGTATTAATAATTTTTTCTTTTATTTTTCTTGGTCGACTGGCATCGTACCTATTTCATGATGGGATTAAATTAAATATTTTTGATGGTTTTTTAGGTTTTATAGTAGCGTATGGCTCAGCTTTGCTTTTATCGACTTATGTTCCTTATCCTAGTAAGCAGTTTGGAATTGGCTCATTTATTATTTTTGTTGCCCCAGCATTCCTTGCATACATATTTAGTTATTTAATGATGCTTCAACAAAAAGAAGTAAGAATACCAGACAGTGATGACTTAGAAGAAAAACAGGATGAATAAAGGCTAACAAGGCATTTAAAACAAGGACTTACCTAAGTTGGGCTTCTTGTTTCTAGGGCTGTAGTTTTGTTTAGCTTCATGCTAAATTTAACTTCAGTTTAGTTAAATCGGCAAGCCCTTTAATGCGGCGTTAGCTGCCCTTACGGGGATTTCTTGCTGAGTAAGCTTTTATAGCTTAAAAATAGCGGTTTTCCCTATGTCACCCCCCCTTATTTTCGATGATTTGTACGTATAAAACGTCGAAAAAGAGGGGGGGTGATATGCTGAAAAGGCTATTTCTGTGTCAGTTTTACGTTCATTTTGCGCTGATGCGTGTGCCATTTCTGCTCGTGCCAATTTTATGGCTAATTTATTGTCTGCGCTTGCCACATTTGAAGCAGATAATGGCGCATTCTTTACTTCGCTCGTTTATTGTTGTCTATTTTTGTTATGGTTTTTAAGCGACCAGCACTCCTGCCATTACTGCTTA
>JAMOMG010000028.1 GCA_027068695.1 Flavobacteriaceae bacterium | reverse complement strand
ATATTGATTATAAGCAATTAAAGTAAATTATTATATCAAACTCACATTATTTATACTGGTTCTCCATATAAATCAAATTCCGTAGCTGAAGTAATTTTAATTTGAGCAAATTTTCCAACCTGTACGTAATATTTGGTTGCATCAATCAACACTTCATTATCAACATCAGGTGAATCAAATTCTGTTCTTCCAATAAAATAATTCCCATCTTTTCTGTCGATAATAACGTTGAATGTTTTCCCTATTTTTTCTTGGTTCAATTCAAAAGAAATCTGACTTTGAAGTTCCATTATTTCATTAACACGCTGCTGTTTAATTTCTTCAGTAACATCATCAACTAAATTTGCTGCTGTGGTATTTTCTTCATGAGAATACGCAAAAACACCTAAACGCTCAAAACGCATCTCCTGAACCCAAGTTTTTAATTCCTGATATTTCTCTTCTGTTTCATCTGGATACCCAACAATTAATGTTGTTCTAATTGCCATATTTGGAACAGCTTTTCTAAACTCAGCAATTAAATTGGTTGTTTTTTCATGAGAAGTACCTCTACGCATAGACTTTAATAATTCATCATTAATATGCTGTAAAGGAATATCTAAATAATTACACACTTTAGGTTCGTTATGTATTACTTCTAGCACATCTAGCGGAAATCCTGTTGGGAATGCATAATGCAACCGAATCCATTCAATTCCATCTATTTTAACAAGCTCTTTTAGCAAATCAGCTAAGGCTCTCTTTTTATAAATATCTAGCCCGTAATATGTTAAATCTTGAGCGATTAAAATTAATTCTTTGATGCCCTTTTTAGCTAGTTTAGTAGTTTCAATTACTAAGTTCTCAATAGGAGTTGAAACATGCTTACCGCGCATTAAGGGTATTGCACAAAATGAACACGGTCTATCACAACCTTCAGCAATTTTTAAATAAGCATAATGTACTGGTGTAGTTGTTAAACGTTCTCCTACCAACTCATGCTTGTAATCTGCTTCCAACACCTTTAATAAGTTTGGTAAATCATGTGTGCCAAAAAATTCATCGACATTTGGAATCTCTTTTTGCAAATCTGGCTTGTAACGCTCACTCAAACAACCTGTTACATACACCTTATCAATCGCTCCTTCTTCTTTTTTCTGCACATAATGTAGTATTGTGTTTATAGACTCTTCTTTAGCATCACCAATAAATCCACACGTATTTATGACTACAATATTCCCCTCATCATTTTTATCTTCATGCACAACATTTTTATCATTAGCCTTTAGCTGCCCCATTAAAACTTCACTATCATATACATTTTTAGAACATCCTAAAGTTACAACGTTAATCTTATTTTCTTTTTTTGGTTTGGTACGCACAAGCTTTATTCATTAAATTATTATAATTCCGACTTTAATAAATTTCGTTAAGTTTGTTTCTCTAAAATTTATTTTCGCAAAAGTAATCAAACCTTTTTAATTACGTTTAGTCTTATTACTATATCACAATTTTAAATTTACAACAAATGAAAAATCTTTTTTTTTAGAATTTTAATTTTGAGTGTTGTCATTTCCTGTGCTAAAAATGAAGATTTTTTAGAACCAGAAACAGCTTTATATTTTCCTCCTTTAACAGGAAATAGTTGGGAAATAACTTCTATTTCTGACTTAGGTTGGAACCAAAATGAAGTGCAACCACTATTAAACTACTTAGAAGAAACCAATACAAAAAGCTTTATTATGCTATACAACGGAAGAATTGTAATTGAACATTATTTTAATGGGCAAACAGCTTCAATGTCTTGGTACTGGGCTAGTGCGGGAAAAACATTAACTTCAATAATGATTGATATCGCCGAAGAAAAAGAACTTCTAAATAGTAACAATAAAGTTTCTAATTATCTTGGTGCAGGTTGGACTAATGCTCCTTTGGACAAAGAGAATTTAATTACCTGTAAAACATCTATTGTCTATGACTTCTGGTTTAAATGATAGCTTAGGAGATAATGTGTCTAAAACTAATTTATTATATAAAGCTGATGCTGGAACCCGATGGGCATATCACAATGTATATGTGAAATTACAAGATGTAATAGAAACAATATCTAAACAAACTTTTTCAAGCTATTTCGATACAAATTTAAAAAATAAAATAGGGATGACTGGTTCTTGGATTCAAACAAATGATTTTAATGTTTGTTATAGTACAGCCAGAAGTATGACCAGATTTGGATTATTGGCATATAATAAAGGTAAATGGGAAACAAACCAAATTGTGAACCAAACTTTTTTTAATAAAGCTATCAATACTTCACAAAACATCAATAAAGCATACGGATATTTATGGTGGTTGAATGGAAAAAACAGCTTTCATCTACCTCAAACTCAAGCTAAAATTCAAGGAATGTTAATACCAAATGCTCCAACAGATATGTATGCCGCTTTAGGTAAAAATGACCAAAAAATATATGTCATTCCTAGTAAAAAATTGGTAATTGTTAGGATGGGAAATAGTGCAAATACCGTGAATTTTGCTTTATCAAATTTTGATAATGAGCTATGGAAAAAAATTAATCTATTAATTAACTAAACATATATATTTACTTAAAAAATGAGTCTACAAATTCTATTTTATTGAATACTTGTAAATCGTCAACTCCTTCTCCAACACCAATATATTTAACTGGAATTTGAAATTGATCTGAAATACCAATTACCACACCGCCTTTTGCTGTACCATCTAATTTTGTAACTGCTAGTGAAGTAACCTCAGTTGCCAACGTAAATTGTTTTGCTTGTTCAAAAGCATTTTGACCGGTTGAACCATCTAATACCAATAAAACCTCATGAGGTGCATCAACTACAACTTTTTGCATTACGCGCTTAATTTTAGTCAATTCATTCATTAAGTTTACTTTATTGTGCAACCTTCCAGCAGTATCAATAATAACCACATCAGCATCTTGTGCAACAGCAGATTTTAAAGTGTCAAATGCCACAGAAGCAGGGTCACTACCCATTTCCTGTCTAACCATTGGAATATCAACTCTATCTGCCCAAACTTGTAATTGATCAATGGCTGCAGCCCTAAAAGTATCAGCTGCACCAAGAATAACTTTTTTACCATTTTTCTTAAATTGTGCTGCTAATTTCCCTATAGTTGTTGTTTTACCAACCCCATTAACACCAACAACCATAATTACATACGGTTTTTTATCAGAAGGAATTGAAAATTCAGTTTCATTTCCTGTATTTGTTTGCGCTAATAATCCGGCAATTTCTTCTCTAAGAATAGCATTTAATTCTTCTGTCCCTAAATATTTATCTTTGGCTACTCTAGCTTCAATTCTTTCAATTATTTTAAGGGTAGTATTTACACCTACATCAGAAGATACTAAAATTTCTTCTAAATTATCAAGTACATCATCATCAACAGTTGTTTTTCCTGCAACTGCCTTAGATAATTTTGAAAAAAAGGATGTTTTACTTTTTTCTAGTCCTTTATCTAATGTCTCTTTTTTTTCTTTTGAAAATATTCTTTTAAATAAACTCATTTTTTTTCAAATTAATATGGTAAATATAAAAAAGAAAAGCTACCCTCAATAATGAAAGTAGCTAGTATATAAATAATGAACAAATATTTTATTTTTTGCTCAAAAAGTCTTTTACGTTCTTTGGATCCATAATAGCTTCAACAAAAGTATAGGCTCCTGTTTTTGGAGATTTCACCATTTTTATTGCTTTTGATAATCTTTTTGAACCTGTTTGTAACGATGCTACTGATTTCTTTGCCATGTTCCTATGTGTTATTTGACGTTTCTTTTAGAAACCTCTTAATTATTTAATTTCTTTATGAACTGTCATTTTCTTCAAGATAGGATTGAATTTTTTAATTTCCATTCTATCAGGAGTGTTCTTTTTATTTTTCGTAGTAATATATCTAGAAGTTCCCGGTTTGCCAGAAGCTTTATGCTCTGTACATTCTAAAATTACTTGGATTCTATTTCCTTTAGACTTTGCCATTCTCTAGTATAATTATTTTTTTAAAAATCCTTTTTCTCTTGCTTCTTTAATTACAGCAGAGATTCCTTTTTTATTAATATTTTTTAAAGCTGATGTAGATACTTTTAAAGTAATCCATTTATCTTCTTCAGGAATATAAAAACGCTTTTTAACTAAATTAGCATTAAATTTTCTTTTAGTTCTATTCAATGCGTGAGAAACATTATTCCCAACCATTGCTTTTTTTCCTGTAAGTTCACAAACTCTTGACATATCTCTGTACCTTTTTAGTGTATTCTCAAAACGAGATGCAAAATTAAATTTTTAAAACTAAATACACAAACTTATTTTACTTGTTTTTTAAAATTTCTTTCCTTAGTAATTCTAAAGCCTTGTTTGAAGCTCTTTCAATTACTTTTTCACGTGGTTTACCAAAGAAAAATTCTTCTGAAAAAACTGTTGTTGGTGTAGCAATTGCAATAAAAACTGTACCAACTGTTTTGTCGGTATTATCAACTGTCGGTCCAGCATTTCCAGTAGTTGCAATAGCATAGCTTGTGTTAAATTTTTGTTGAATTCCTTTTGCCATCGCCTCTGCAACTTGTGAACTTACAATCGAATATTTTGTTATTAATTCTCTATCAACATCTAACTCATTTATTTTAACAGATGCGTGATATGCTACAATTGAACCTACAAAATAGTTTGATGAACCTGCAATTGATGTTATTTTTTTTGCAATATTACCTCCTGTACAACTTTCAGCAGTAGCCAATGTTTGTTTTTTACGGGTTAATAATTCACCTATTACCACCTCCAGTGTTTCATTATCTTCAAACCCAACAATAATATCTGGTATTAACTTTGTTAATTTTTCAATTTCATTGTTGACTGTTTTTTTTAGTAGACCATTATCCTCTCCTTTTGCAGTTAACCGTAATCGGAGTCTGCCATACGCTGGTAAATAGGCTAATTTCACAAATTTAGGTAAATTATCTTCCCATTTTTCAATACGTTCAGCCACCATACTTTCTCCCATGCCATAAGTCAATATTGTTTTGTGTAGTATAAACGGTAATTGAAATGTTTCTTTTAGTTTTGGCAAAACACTTCTTTCCATTAGCCCTTTCATCTCATTTGGAACTCCTGGCAGAGATACAACAACTTTACCTCTATGGTTAAACCACATTCCTGGTGCTGTACCAAATTCATTTGTTAATGGAATACATTTTGAAGGCACTAAAGCCTGATTTTTATTAACTTCAGTAAAAGGATAGTTCATTTTTGCAAACATAGCCTTGATCTGCAATACAACATTTTGATTTAAAATTAGCTCATCATCAAAATACTCAACCAATGTTAGTTTTGTAATATCATCTTTCGTTGGTCCCAAACCTCCCGTAACAATAATAATATCAACATTATTCTCTGCCTCTTTTAAGGCTTTTAAAATATGTCTTTTATCATCTTGAATAGAAGTTATTTGATATACAGAAATACCAATTTTATTTAATTCTGAGGCAATCCACTTTGAATTAGAGTCGAGTATTTGTCCTATTAATATTTCATCTCCAATAGTAATTATTTCTGCATTCATTCTTATAACATAATTTTGTGCTAAATATACAAATTACAACGCAACCTTTTATAAAATTAGCATCTCTTTAATATAAGATTACATTTTAATTTTAATAACCTCTACAGCTATGATTATAAATACACAATTAAGTGATAACGAACTTCTTGAAAAGATAGAAAATTGCAC
>JAMOMG010000027.1 GCA_027068695.1 Flavobacteriaceae bacterium | reverse complement strand
TCAAAAGCCTTTGCTTTTTCCCAAGGCAAACCCTTTTCTTTACAAACTGCCTGAATATCTCGTGCTGTAAAATCAATTCCTAACCCTATTTCATCATAATATTTATGAGCGAATTTTTCATCAATATGCTTCCCTACTTTATTTATTTTCACTAATATCTCAACTTCATAATGTATATCATTAGAAAACGGAGGTATAAAAAATGGTTGATTTTTAACTAAAATAGCCGAATCTGGTTTTAAAAATATAACTGGATTTTTTGGTTTCTCATTCGCTAATTCTTCAATATGTTTAGCATAATTACGACCAATACAAATTATTTTCATCTTTATTTATTAAAAAAATTAAACTTTCCCCTTTATACTTTAATACTTTATATTTTTATTTAAGGTATCCATTTTTTTTCAAAATTTGGTTTGCGTTTTTCTAAAAATGCATTTCTACCTTCTTTTGCCTCATCTGTCATATAAGCTAAACGAGTTGCTTCACCTGCAAAAACTTGCTGTCCAACCATACCATCATCAGTCAAATTCATTGCAAATTTCAACATTTTTATGGATGTTGGTGATTTTGCTAAAATTTCCTGAGCCCAATCAAAAGCGGTATCTTCCAACTCATTGTGCGGAATTACTGCATTTACCATTCCCATTTCATAGGCTTCTTGTGCCGAATAATTTCTTCCTAAGAAAAATATTTCACGTGCTTTTTTTTGCCCCACCATTTTGGCTAAATAAGCTGAGCCATAACCCCCATCAAAACTGGTAACATCCGCATCAGTTTGTTTAAAAATTGCGTGTTCTTTACTTGCTAATGTTAAATCACAAACTACGTGTAAACTATGTCCGCCACCAACAGCCCAGCCAGGTACTACTGCAATCACAGCCTTTGGCATAAAGCGAATTAACCGTTGAACTTCCAAGATGTTTAACCTGTGATAGCCATCTTCTCCAATATACCCTTGATGTCCACGTGCCTTTTGATCTCCACCGCTACAAAACGAATACACCCCATCTTTAGTTGAAGGGCCTTCAGCAGAAAGTAATACAACTCCTATGGAAGTATCTTCTTGAGCATCATAAAATGCCTCATACAACTCTTTAGTTGTTTTTGGCCTAAACGCATTTCTTACATTTGGTCTATTAAAAGCAATACGAGCAACGCCATTACACTTTTTATAAGTTATATCCTCAAATTCTTTAACAGTTTTCCAATCTATTTTACTCATCAGATTAATTTTAGTGTAAAAATAAATTAATTTAATGGTATAAAAAACTATTGGTGAAAAGATAATTTATGTTACTCAAGTAACACAAAATTTCAAATTGGAAAGAAAATTGTAATTTTGATTAATTATTAACAATAAAATTATCACATAATAAATAAGCTAAAAATAATGAGAGTAATTCCTTCTAACTATACCAAAAAAGCTGAGTTACCTCTAAAACTTAAAATCAGTTTTGAAAGTATTTTTAATTACCTTGAAGAAATTATTGAGGATAAAAATCACTATTTATTTCATACTGCTAAACAGCTTTTAGAAGAATATGAAAATTATTCTATTCTAAGAAAAGGTTTTGATGATTTCTCTTATTTAACAAAATACAGAAAAGAAATTGATAAACTATTAAATATTTTATTTCCAGAACCTTTACAGAGTAACGAAATAAAAGCTGCTAGTATTCCTTTTGAATTTACTGCTTTTAAATTTTCAAAAAGGTTTCAACAAATTTTAGATGATGCGGGAAATGATTATGAATTTAAATTGAGAAATTTTGATGAGTCAAACATATACATACTTGCCTGTACATTTATTTTAGCCTATCATTACAAAATAAAAATTGACTTTAGAAGACCTTTCTTTTTTGATATTCCAAATAAAAAAACGGGTCTTACAAAACATTATAGAACTTTGTACAATGGAGATTTCTTTAAAATTACACCGCTCAAAAAAACAAAACCTATTACTAATGAAGATGTAAAATTTTTAATAGATAATTTTAATAATATTGATGTTTGGAAAGAAAAATTCCCTCCTAACAGTTATGAATTTAAAGGATTTGGCATTATGAATCTTTTTGATGTAACTCCTGATGAATCAATCTCTAAACTCAAAGAAAATTTACTTAAAAAAAATCATCAAACATTTGATTTCCTTGAAAGTAGCATATCTTCTCTATTTAATTCATCAAATATTAAATTTGGTTTTTCCAGCTACAATTTAAGTCACAAAAAAGCAAATATAAAATACCATAAAGAACAAAAGAGTTTTATTATTCCTGATAAATCTGATTTTTCAATTGATGACTTTTTTTGTAAATCTATTAAGTCTACTGTTTTTGATAATGGAGAGTTATTAGCAATTTCAAATATAGAAAAATACGGTAAAGAGACTAACTACAATAAACTTTATAAAACCCTAAAGAAACAAAAAATACAAAGTATTATTTTGGTTCCATTAAAACTAAGTAATAAAATGTTTGGGCTAATGGAACTTGTTTCTAAAAATAAATATGAACTTAACTCTATCAATGCATACAAACTAAAGGATATTATTCCTGTTTTTAAAGTTGCACTACAAAGGTATACTGAAGAATTTCAAAACAAACTAGAATCAATTATCCAAAAAAATTACACTTCTATTCACCCAACAGTTGAATGGCGTTTTTATGAAGAGGCTGAAAAATACTATTATGAAGCTGAAAAAAGTGACAATAATACACCTAACCTTCAAGATATTATTTTTAAAAATGTTATTCCTCTTTACGGACAATGTGATATTAAAGGCTCTTCAATCGCAAGAAACAAAGCGATTAAGGAAGATTTAGTAAAACAATTAAATTTAGCCTCTGAAATTATTTTAGAAGCTAAAAATCATTACAAACTACCTATTTATAATGATTTAACTTTTAGAATAGATAAGTGTTTAAACAATATTACTAATGGATTAAAATCAAGTGATGAGACCAATTTAATTAGTTTTTTACAAAAAGACATCTATCCCGTTTTTAATCACTTAAAATCTTTAGATTCTAATCTTAAAAATAAAATTGACAGTTACACTCAACAAATAGACACTAAACTTTGTGTAATTTATGATAAAAGAAAAAAATATGAAGAAAGTGTGAATACGCTTAATGAAGAACTTGCCAAATTTATAGATAACAAACAAATAGAAGCTCAAGATATGTTCCCTCACTATTTTGAACGATATAAAACAGATGGTATAGATTATAACATCTATATTGGACAAACACTTGTTAAAAACCAAAATTACAATGATATATATCTACAAAACTTAAGGCTTTGGCAGCTACAAACGATGTGTGAAATGGAAAATATTGCTCATAATTTAAAAAATAGTTTAGCGTATCCTCTTGAAGTTGCCTCTTTAATTTTGGTTCATAGCACACCTCTTACTATAAAATTTAGAATGGATGAAAAACGATTTGATGTTGATGGAGCATACAACATAAGGTATGAAATTATAAAAAAACGAATAGATAAAGCTTTACTTAAAAACTCAAAAGAACGATTAACTCAGCCTGGAAAAATAGCTATTGTTTACAGTCAAGATAAAGATGCTGAAGAATATATTAAATACATTAAATACCTTCAAGCAAATAATTACCTATTAGACGATGGCAGTATTGAAAAAGTAGAACTTGCAGATTTACAAGGAATATCAGGGTTAAAAGCTTTAAGGATTAACATTAATTACAGTAACAATTCTGAAGAAAAAATAACTTTTGACGATTTAATAAATCTAATGAAATTGGATGCTTAACACCTACCCTTATGTATTTTTCATGAGTTCAAAAGCTATTATAAAAGCTATAACAGAAATTACAATTCCAATCATGAAAATTCCATAAGCTATACGTAACAGTTTATATTTTCTATTAAGTACAATTCCTAAAAAATATAAATCCTTCATTAAGGATTTGTATAAATAATCTCGATCATTCATTAATTCAGTCATTCCATCTTG
>JAMOMG010000026.1 GCA_027068695.1 Flavobacteriaceae bacterium | reverse complement strand
GTTCTCTTGAAGCCACTCTACATCGGTTAATGTTTTATTACAAAACAATTCCCATTCTGAACGTAATAAATTGGTTATTTTATTAAAATCTTCACTCCCTAAATGAAATAAATCTGCATCACATACAATCTCCTCAATCTTATTGGTTGGTCTTTGCGGTATTTTTGTAGCATCAATACACTTGTATACTTTTTGAAGTTTCTCTTTAGAAAGCCCCTTTTCTGACAAATAATTTTTAGCAATTTCTTTACTAATTTCTTCATGATTCTCAGCTTGTTTAATAAAACCTGTATCATGAAACCAAGCAGCCAATAACACTATTTCCAATTCATCTTTAGAAACTTGTTCTGCCAAGGCAATTTCATTAGCAGCTTCTACAACTCTCAACGTATGATTATAATTGTGATATAATACCTTTGAGGAAAGTGAATTTTTAAACAAATTAAAAACAAAATTAGCTACCTCCTTAAAAAAATCATTTTCTTTCATTTCAAAAAATTATATATTAAATCAAAAGTACATAATTTTATGTACTTTTATCTTTTTAAATTATACACCGTATGAGTCGGCAATATTGCTACAAACTCTTATTTATAATATTAAGTATCGTTGTAACCGGTTGTGCTACTTATGACATCCAATTCCCAAGAAAATCTGGAGATACAAAAATTCAAGACCTAGAAAGCAATTCTAAAGTTGATCATATTTTTTACTTAATTGGAGATGCTGGAAATGCACCTAAAGAATCAGGTTTAAATCAACTTACTCTTTTAAAAAAGGAACTTTCAACAGCAAAAAAAAACGCAACTCTCTTATTTTTAGGCGATAATATCTATGAAAAAGGAATGCCTAAAAAGAAAGACCCCAACAGATTTATAGCTGAACACAGGTTGAATGCTCAAATTGATTTAGTTAAAAATTTCAAAGGTCAATCAATTTTCATCCCTGGTAATCATGATTATTACAATAATGGAATAAAGGGTCTTAAGCGAGAAGAAAATTACATTGTAAAGAAACTAAAAAATAAAAATTCTTTTTTACCAAAAGATGGTTGTCCAATAAAAAAAGTAACTGTCTCTAACGATATTGTGCTTGTAATTATTGATTCACAGTGGTATTTAGAAGATTGGGATAAAAATCCAACTATGAATGACAATTGTGAAATTAAAACCCGAGAAATGTTCTTTGATGAATTTGAAAGTATCATTAAAAAAAACACAACAAAAACAATTGTAATTGCCATTCATCATCCAATGTTTAGCAATGGCCCTCATGGAGGCCAGTTTTCAATTAAACAGCAACTATACCCAATAAATAACAAAACACCACTACCTATAATTGGCACTTTAGCAAATTTAATTAGAAAAACTAGCGGTATTTCATCTCAAGATATGCTAAACCCTATATATTTAGAATTAAAAAAAAGATTAATAACCATTTCTCAAAAATCAGAAAAAGTTATTTTCGTTTCTGGTCATGAACATAGTTTACAGTATATTTTAAAAGATCATAAGCCTCAAATTATTAGCGGTTCAGGATCTAAAATTTCTCCTGCAAGAGCTATAAATGGTAGTAAATTTTCATACGGAGGTTTGGGGTATGCTAAACTTATAGTATATAAAAATGGGAGTTCTTATGTTTCCTATTTTTCAGAAATCAACGGTATACAAAAATTGCTATTTAGAACACAAATTCACAAACCAAAAACTTCTGCAAAAACATATAATTATCCAACTGAATTTCCAAAAACAGTGCTAGCTTCAGTTTATAATTTAAAAGAAGTATCTAAAGGGAAAGCTTTTATAACGTTTTGGGGAAATCACTATAGAAAATATTATGGAGAAAAAATAGTAGTCAAAACGGCTCTTTTAGATACTCTTCTAGGTGGATTAACTCCTATAAGAAAAGGAGGAGGCCATCAATCTAAATCACTACGACTTATAGATAAAAAAGGTAAAGAATATGTAATGAGAGCTTTACGAAAGAGTGCCACACAATACCTGCAGGCAGTTGCTTTTAAAAACCAATATATTAAAGGGCAATTTAATAATACATATACAGAAGATTTGTTGTTAGATATTTATACCAGTGCACACCCATATGCCCCCTTTGCTATAGGTAAGTTATCTGATGCTATAAATTTATTTCACACAAACCCTAAACTATATTACATCCCAAAACAAAATGCTTTAAAGAATTTTAATTATAAATTTGGAAATGAGTTATATATGATTGAAGAGAGAGCTACATCAGGTCATGGTGATTTAAAAAATTTCGGTTATTCAAATAAGCTTATTTCTACAAATGATTTACTCAAAAAATTACGTAAATCCAATAAATATACTATAGATGAAGACACCTATATTAGAGCTCGGTTATTTGATATGCTTATTGGTGATTGGGACAGGCATGAAGACCAATGGAGATGGGCTGAGTTTAATGATGGAGAAAAAAAAATTTACAAACCTGTTCCTAGGGATAGAGATCAAGCCTTTTCTAAATATGACGGATTTATATTTAAACTTATAACTAAAATAATTCCTACCCTAAAACTCTTACAAGTATATAATGCCGATATTCAAAATGTTAAATGGTTTAACTTAGAACCTTACCCTCTCGATATGGCTCTTTTAAGTAAATCTTCCTATAAAAATTGGGAAAAACAAGTTACTTATATTCAGTCAAATATTACCGATGAAGTTATTGAAACAGCCTTTAAACAACTTCCTAAAGAAATTCAAGATTATACCATAGAAGATATTAAAAAGAAGCTCAAAGAAAGGTTACTCAACTTACCAAAAATAGCAAAACAATATTACAAACAACTTGCTAAAATTTCTGTTGTTAAAGGTAACGATAAAAATAATTGGTTTCAGATTAAACGACTAAATAACGGAAACACAGCTATCAAAATATTTACAATTAAAAATAAGAAAAAAGGATATAAAATATACGACAAACTATTTTCTCCTAAAAAAACTAAAGAAATATGGGTTTATGGTTTAGATGGTAAAGATTTTTTTAAAGTATCAGGTACAAATCATAAAACTACTATAAAATTAAGATTGATTGGTGGGCAAAATAATGATACTTATGATATTGAAAATAAAAACCATGTAGTTGTTTACGACTTTAAATCAAAGAAAAATACGATTCTAGATAAAAAAACAAAACAAAAATTATCAAATAATTATAATACGAACCTCTATAATTATAAAAAATTGAGATACAATCAAAACGTACTCAGTCCAACAGTTGGTTCAAACCCCGATGATGGTCTTAAAATTGGCATCAATAATACCTATACTGTTTATGGTTTTGAAAGAAACCCTTTTACACAACAACACTCACTAAAAGCATCGTATTATTTTGCAACAAATGGATTTGATATTAATTACAAAGCTGAATTTGCTAATGTATTTAATAAGTGGAATTTACTACTCAAAACAACATTCACAAGTCCTAATTTTAGTATTAACCATTATGGCTTTGGTAATGAGAGTATTAACTACGAGAATATTTATGGAGACAATTATCACAGAGTAAAACTAAGTACATATGCTTTTAATCCAACCCTTAAATGGACAGGCAGAATGGGAGCTGAAATTAAAATTGGTGCTACAATAGAGAGTATTGAAGTTGAAAAAACAGAAAATAGATATATTAATACCATACCCTACATTCTTGACGAACGTAAAAATTATTTTGATTTTAAAACGGAATACTTTTATGAAAATTACGACAGTAAAACTTTTCCTACTTTAGGTATGAGTACCTCTTTAGAAGTTGGGTGGAGAAGAAATTTAAGTAATCCCCGTGAACAAAATGGATACTTTTCCCCTTCAATTTCTTTTAACTACAAGTTAATCCCTAGCGGTAATATTGTTTTAGCAACAAAATTAAAAAGTAATATAATAATAAGTAACAATTTTGAGTTTTATAATGCAGCGAGTATTGGAGGTAAAGATGGCTTAAGAGGATATCGAAATCAGCGATTTATTGGTAACAAATCCTACTATCAAAATACAGATTTACGATTTCATTTAAAAAACAAAAAAACAGCTGTATTGCCCATGAAAATGGGAATATTTGGTGGATTTGACTACGGAAGAGTTTGGTTAAACGGAGAACGTTCAAAAGATTGGAAAACCTCATACGGCGCAGGGCTTTGGATTGTTGGAGCAGAAATGATAAATTTAAACTTATCAATATTTAATTCTAAAGACGGAAATTATATTAATTTTAATCTAGGTTTTCACTTTTAAAAAAATGTATATATTTAAACTATGAAAATAATAGCCCCTAAAAAAATCAAACTATTTCTTATATTAAGTTTAATAGTTAATACCCTTCTATCTCAAAATATCCATTTTAAAAAATTTGATTCACAAGAGTTAGAAAACGAAAGGTATCTTAAAATATATATTCCTGATAGTTATCAAAATGATTCTACCAAAGTTTATCCTTTAACTATTGTATTAGATGCTGAATATTTATTTGATGTTTATGTTGGAAACTCTATCTTATTTGCAAAAAAGGATAAAGCTCCTGAACAAATAATTGTTGGCATCAATCAGAACTACAACGAAGAACGTTATACCGATTGTTCTTATGATAAAGAAAATAGTTTACCTACCTATGAAGGAGAATCTTTTTATAGATTTATTAGAGGTGAACTCCTCGATTATTTTGAAGAGAATTATAGAATTTCACCCTTTAAAACAATTATTGGCAATACGCTTACTGCAAATTTTATCAACTATTTCTTAATTGAAGAATACCCTGGGTTTAATGCTTTTATAAATATCAATCCATATTATGCAATGGATATGCCAACCATGCTTCAACAAAAAATAGAAACGCTAAACGATGAAAATATTTATTATTACGTAAGCAATAGCAAGTACAATTCTGAAAAAAGAAAAGATTTAATAAAAGTAACACACTCAGTATTGAATAATATTAAAAATTCAAAATTTAAATACAAATTTGATCAGTTTGATAATAGCTCAAAAACAGCATCTATAGGGCAATCAATGCCTAGTGCTTTAGCATTTATTTTTGAGATGTATTCAGCCATTTCAAAAGAAGAATTTGAGAAAAACATAAAAGACCTATCTCCTCCAGATGCTATAGCTTATCTAGAAAATAAGTATGTAGAAATTGATTACTTGTTTGG
>JAMOMG010000025.1 GCA_027068695.1 Flavobacteriaceae bacterium | reverse complement strand
ACATTCCTGCAAATATTACTGCCATTTGGTGTTTTTGAGTAACACTTACGGCTTTTGTACCTCCACTAACTGTATAAATAATTACCAAAGTTCCAATTATAATATTTAAGGTTGTTAAATCCCAACCCAATACTGCTGATAAAATAATGGCAGGAGCAAAAATGGTGATTCCAGCAGCTAAACCTCGCTGAATTAAGAATAAAATGGCTGCCAAACTACGCGTTTTTAAATCAAAACGAGTTTCTAAATATTCATAGGCAGTAAAAACTTTTAATCTGTGGTAAATAGGAATAAAAACTAAGCAAATAATTACCATTGCAATGGGTAATCCAAAGTAGAATTGCACAAAACCCATCCCACTATGAAATGCTTGTCCCGGAGTTGATAAAAAAGTAATGGCACTTGCTTGAGTTGCCATAACAGACAAACCTATAGTCCACCATTTTGCTTCGTTACCACCTTTTATATAGTCCGTTACATTTTTACTTCCTCGTGTTTTCCATGCACCATACGATACTATAAATAATAATGTTCCTATAAGTATAACCCAGTCTAATTTTTCCATCTCTTATGAATAGGTTTTCATTATGATATAGAATAATACAATGTAAACTGCATTGGCAATTAGAACCATGGTATACTCTTTTTTCCAACTAAATTTTTGCTTTTCCATCTCTAATTATTTAACTGTTTGTTATTATTCTTACCTATTGAAATCATATTTGCGAACAATTTATAAGCTCCAGACACGCCTGCAGGTAATTCTCTAAAAAAACTTAGTCCGGTATAAATAAAGTTCCCTTCTCCATATTTTGCAATTAATAAGCTACCTTTTTTAGCAGATTCATCAATATCATTCATACTCAAAACTGCTTTGAAATGACTATCCCATTCATTTGGAAAATACAACCCTCTTTCCTGTACCCAACCTTTAAAATCATCTTTAGTTATTTTATTTGGGTAATTTAAAATTTCATGGGAGGGCGTCACTATTCTAACTTCAGCATTTTCATTGGTAACTCTATCTTTAGATAATTTTAACGAATAAGGTGCAACCTCTTTCACTTTTAACCTACGATTCGTATTGTATTGTACAATTAGAGTTCCTCCATTTTTCACATAATTATGTAAATATTTTTGATAAAATTTTGCTCTGTCATTCGTATTATAAGCTCTTATTCCTAGAATTACCGCATCAAAATTCTTTAATTTTTCTGGAGTAATATCTCTATTTTTTAATTCAACAACTGTATAGCCTATTTGACGTAAACTTGTTGGAATTGCATCTCCTGCTCCTTGAATATACCCTATTAGTTGTCCTTTTTTCTGAATATTTAATCGGACAACTTTTGCTTCTGAAGGCATTATTACAGATTGAAAAGGAATATGGCTGTAATTAATTTCAATTAACTCATTTGTGTATATTTTGTTTCCAACTTCAACAATTGGAGATATTAATCCCTCTGATTGATTCACTGGTGGAGTTATTTCAAAATTAAAACTTTGCTCCTCACCTTTTTGAATCAAATTAAATACATAATTTGTAGGTAAAAAGCTCCATTCTTCTGGAATACGTAATGTTAATTTACCTTTTAAATTTTCTTTAATCGACTTTATTTTGACTGTTATCTTTTGGGGTTTTCTGCTTGAAAAAACATACACTTTTTCATCAAATGAGGCTGAAATTTCAGGTAAAATTTCAAAAGGTTTATATACTTCTCCTTTAACAGGGTTGGTATATTTATAAACAACCTCTTTGTAAAATGGAATAACCACATCTCCAAACTTTACATTAAATTTTACTTTTATTAAATGTGGTGTTTCAGGTAAACCTATGTAACTCTTATTGATAACATTATACATTCCTAAACTCCCTTTTTCCTGTAACCAATATGGTGAAGTGTACTTTTCTTCAGAAGGTATGTAAATTGATACCTTTTTTTTATAATCTTTATTATTCAATAACGCTACTGAGTTTATAATTTCCTTTTGTTCTGGTAAAATTATCACTGAATTCAATGATATTTTAGTTGAGCTTCTATTAATTGCTTCAATATTAACAGCTACCATACTATTAGGTGAAGCATTTGACTCTGTAGCTACTGCTTCCAAATACAAACCTGTACAAGCGGCAATTATTTTTTTTATTTCATTTAATTTAATAATTCTCCAATGCTTATCTTTTAATTCATAAATTAATTGATATGCTTTAATTAGTTCAGGGATACTTTCAGCAGGGTTTCTAAAATTAAATTCTTTTTCAACTTCATATAATATTTTCCCTATTTCCTCTCCACCATCAACCCTACCCCAAGTAGTATCAATTCCATCAAAAATATTTTTATTTGAAGGGAAATCCCCTTTTAAAAATTCTAAATACTCTATTTGACTTCCTCTAACACCAGTGCTCCCAAATCCTTGTGATTGGTGTTGGCTTCTACTTAAAGATGCTATTTCACCGTTAGACATCCCTTTACTAATGTAAAAAGTACCAATATCTAAACTTAATAGATTCGTTTTATCAGCTTCGTTGAATTTTTTTTCACTACCATAAAACCACCAAGAAGTATTAAAAAATAAACGTTTTGGCTGCCAAATAGTATCATTTTGCAAATGTGTTTTGTAATTTTTATCTGATGCTAAGCTGAACGCTTCTACACTTAACATTGCAGAAGCCGTATGATGACCATGCGTTGTACCCGGTGTTCTATGATTAAATCTATTAACAATAACATCAGGTTTAAATTTTCGAATAACCGAAACAACATCATTTAAAACTTCTTTTTTATCCCAAATTTTCAGTGTTTCATCTGGGTGTTTTGAATATCCAAAGTCATTCGCTCGAGTAAAAAATTGTTGACCTCCATCAATTCTTCTAGCTGCCAATAATTCCTGTGTTCTAATGACTCCCAATAATTCTCTTAATTCTGGGCCTACTAAGTTTTGCCCTCCATCACCTCTTGTTATGCTCAAATAGGCCGTTTGTGCTTTAACATTATTTGAAAAATATGAGATTAATCGTGTATTTTCATCATCAGGATGTGCTGCTATATATAAAACACTTCCTAAGAAATTAAGTTTTTGAATAGAAGTATAAATTTCTCCTGAAGTAAGTTTTTTAGGTGCTTGTGCTAAAATGATAGAAGGATAAAGCGTTAACAGGAATACTAATGATAGTATATTCTTCATATAAAATTTAATTATTTAGTAGTAAAACAAATATAAAATTAAATTTAAGACTTCACATTTCATCATTATTAATTAACATAATTATAACTTTTACCATTACTACATTTCATATTTATTTAGCATCTTTCTAGTTATTAATTTTTAGTTACAAACTGTTAATAAATATCTTTTTTAAAACAACTTTTTTAGAATATATTTGTAATTCATTCCATTAAAATATTCGTAAATGAAATTTATTGTATCAAGTAGTCAATTATTAAAACAGCTTCAAATTTTAGGTGGTGTTATCAATAATAGTAACACATTACCCATTTTGGATAATTTCTTATTTGAATTAAACCAAAACGAGTTAAAGATATCTGCTTCAGATTTAGAAACCACTATGAGTACAACTATAAATGTTGAGTCTGACACTGAAGGTTCTGTAGCAATTTCAGCACGTTTATTGTTAGATACCTTAAAAACATTTCCAAATCAACCACTAACCTTTAAAACTGAGGAAAATAATACGGTTGAAATTAGTTCAAGTCAGGGTAAATATGATATGGCTTATTTTGATGGTAATGAATTTCCAAAAGCTATTTCAATAGAATCTCCAAATAGTACAGTTATACCAGGTACTGTTTTAGCAACCGCAATTTCAAAAACAATATTTGCCGCAGGAAATGATGATTTAAGACCTGTAATGAGTGGTGTGTTTTTTCAATTTACTTCAGAAAGCCTAACTTTTGTTGCCACTGATGCTCATAAATTAGTTAAATACTCAAGAACAGACATTACGGGAAATGATACTGCTGAATTTATAATGCCAAAAAAACCTTTAAACTTATTAAAAGGAATTTTAGGCAATACAGAAAGTGATGTAACTATTGAATATAATGATGCAAATGCAAAATTTACATTTGACAATGTAATACTGGTTTGTAGATTGATTGATGGAAAATATCCCAACTATGAAGCGGTTATCCCTAAAGAAAATCCAAATAAATTAACTGTTGATAGAGGTACATTTTTAAATTCAGTTAAACGTGTATCTATTTTTTCCAGTAAAACAACACATCAAATTCGCTTGAAAATGGCAGGAACTGAATTGAATATTTCTGCTGAAGATTTAGACTATTCAAACAAAGCTGAAGAGCGTTTAGTTTGTGATTATCAAGGAGA